>JAYWAE010000420.1:0-8433 GCA_043782715.1 Pseudobdellovibrionaceae bacterium
CACCAGCTTCACACGGCCTTATTTGGTCCATATCGCGGCAAACTTGGACGTATTGGCGTAACTTTGGAGTTTGTAAAGGCGAAATCCCTGCGCCGACAATTCGTTAAACTTGGCTTGGTAATCGGTGCTCGACATTCCGGCGTACGCCGCCCATTTTCCCGGGATCTTTTGCCAAACACCGGCGAACGATGTTCCGCCCGGCTCGCTGGCTTGGATCGACGTCATATAAAAACCTTGAGCGTAGAGTTGGTTGAACTTGGCCTGCAGATCGGCGGTGGTCATGCCCCTATATAAATAAAATGGCACACCGTCTTTGACGAAAATCGCCGCGTGCAAAGTTTTTCCTGCGACTACGTAAGATGCGAAATCGTCGACGCGAAAGCCTTGGCGAACCACGAGTTCATTCCACTTTGTGGTTAAATCGACATCGGTCATGTTGAGCCAAAGATAGAACCCCTCACCCGCGGTTTTTTTCCACAAAGCGGCGAAGTGCGGCTGCCCCGAACCGTCTAACATCACGGAGAGTTGTCGCGGACGGAAGCCCTGGCCCGCCAGTGACGTGAACTTGCTCGAGAAGTCGGGTGTGTCCATGTTGACGTAGGCATACCAAGGGCTCGGAGCCGCGGAAGCAAACGCGCCTGAGAGCCGAAGTGCGCCGTCTTTCGTGGAAGGCGCTAGCGTCTGCGGATTTAGTCCCATGCCGGGATAGTAATCGAAATACTTGATCACCAAACTGGAATCCACATCATGGAAACTTGGGTAGTACGTGGCGAAGAAGCGCTTGTACTGGGTGTCTTTCATCACATCGTAACAGCCGGCGTTGTTGGTCTCGTAGACGCCCATTGAGTCGATGAAGACCCACTGGCCGGCCGTCAAGGGATTGGGAACCGCGAGCATGAAATGCAGATGATTGTTGGCGCGTGTGCTGTCGGAAGGCGTGCCGTCGGCGTTGAGGCCGTTGCCCGCGCCGCCCGCACCCGTGTTCCCGCTCCAAGCGATGAACTGGCCGGCTTTTACGAGGTCGCCGGCTTTGACTGCGATTTTGCTGGATTCGGAACCCCAGTAAAGTGCGTTCGGATTATTTAAATGCGCATATTTGACATATTTAGTCCAGTTGTCGACAACCGTCGGATCGGGCGCGGTGACCCCTTTGGCATTGGTCAAATCGTGAGTGTAGCCGTCACGCAGATGCATATAGATGGTGCGGTACTTCGATCCGTCTTTCGCCACGTGCTCGAGGATAACTGTGTTGCCGAACCAGTTGTCCCAATGTTTGGAGATCACACGGCCCGGCGCCGAAGCGCTGACCTTGACGCTCACATCCTGGCCCGCCGTCACGGCCGTTCGCCAAAAATCGAGGGCAGAGTGATGCGTTCCGCTGGAATAGTGCCAGCCCGCAACCACACTATTTTCTGAACCCACGGGCAAGAGAAACATCATTTTAGGAATTTGCTTGGCTGCGAATTCGCGAGCCTTGGTCTCGTCAGAAAAAACATTGCCTGGGCCGGTATAGAAAACGTCGCTCGTCGCGTAGTCGTCTTTGATCGTGTAGTTGCAACAGGTGCTGGCAACGGTGGGCTGCACGCACAGCGCGGGCGGGGCGTCGCCGGCATTTTGAACCGTGGCCTCACCGGGTGTCACGAACGTGTCTTCATAGAGCCTGTCGGGACCGGTGTAAGACTGAACCGTGCTCACCTGATTGAGATGGGCAAAAGCTGGCGCTGCGAACAGTAACGCCAAGATGCAGGCATAAAATTTCATTTGGGACCCCCTTGATGCCGGGCATTTGAGACCTCGGATCGAAGTTAGTCAAATCACGTTTATCTCCAGCGCCGCTCCGCGCCCCGATTGCTTAATTTTGGTGCGCTCCCGGCCTTGACTTGGGCAGCTGCGGGGTACAAAAAAAGTACAACTTAAGAGGAATTTTCATGAAGCCAATCGTCGATATTCACAATGTGGTCAAGAATTACAACCTGGGCAAAGTCATCGTGCCGGCGCTGAGAGACGTCTCGCTGGCGGTGAACTCGGGCGACTTTATCTCGATCGCGGGCCCTTCGGGCAGCGGCAAGACCACGCTACTCAACTTAATTGGTTGTGTGGACACGGCCACCACCGGGCAAGTCGTGATCGATGGGCATGACACGAAAGATTTGAAAGAGCGCCAGCTCACCGACCTGCGCTTGCACACTATCGGCTTTATTTTCCAAAGCTTCAACTTGGTGCCGGTGCTCAGCGTTTTCCAAAACGTCGAGTTTCCGCTGCTGCTCCAGCGTAAGCTGAACGCGGATGAGCGCAAAGCCCGCGTCAACGAGCTGCTCAAAAAAGTCGGGCTTGACCAGCATGCCAAACACCGGCCGAGCGAGCTTTCGGGCGGACAACGCCAGCGGGTTGCGATCGCGCGTGCGCTGGTCACGCGGCCGAAAATCGTTTTGGCCGATGAGCCGACTGCCAATTTGGACTCGAAGACCGGTGAGACGATTTTGGACTTGATGAAAGAGATGAACCGTCTCGACAAAACCACGTTTATTTTTTCGACTCACGACGCGAAGGTGATGGCGCATGCGAATTTGATCGTGCGCTTGGCCGACGGCAAAATCGTCGGCCGCGAAACTTCGAATGGCGCGAATGCCAAATTGGAGAGCCATCCGTGAGTCACCTTTCGGTTCTGCTGCGGATCGCCGCGCGCAATCTCTTTGGCAGCTTTTTGAATGTCATCGTCGGGCTGATCATTCTCGGCGGCACGTTCTTCTTCGTCGTGGGCAGCACCTTGCTGAGCAACATCGACAATGCCATGAGCCGCAGTATCATCGGCAGCGTGAGCGGCCATGCGCAGGTGTACTCGTCAAAGTCCAAAGACGAATTGTCCCTGTTCAACAACTGGGGCGCTCCTGATATCGCCGCCATTCCTGACTTCGCCAAGGTCAAGGCGTCGGCCGAAACCGTGGAGAACGTGAAGGCCGTGATCCCGATGGGAATCAACGGCGCGTTTCTCGCCCACGGCAACTCCATGGATGTGGCGTTGGAGAAGCTGCGCGATCAAGTGAACAAGCACGACTCCTCGTCCGCGGGAAAAATGATCACGGAGAGTCTCAAGGGCCACGTGCGCCAGATGATCACGGTGATTCAAGGCGGATTTAAAAATCTCGCGGCCATAGCCAATGGCAATGCGGTCGATGCAGAAAGCAAGACCGATTTAGATCGTGCGGCGGCAGATGAGTTTTGGAATGGTTTCGACCGCGACCCGCTCAACCACCTGGAGTTTTTGGAAAATAAAATTTCGTCTCTGGTGCCGGATGCGGACTTCGTTTACCTGAGCTACATCGGCACCGACCTCGATGCGTATGCCAAATCGTTCGACCGCTTGAAGATCGTCGACGGGACCGCCGTACCTTCGGGCCAACGCGGGATGCTCTTGAGCAAAATCGCTTACGAAGATCAATTTAAACTCAAAATTGCCCGGCGCCTCGACAAAATCAACGAGGCTATTGGCGAATCGGGCAAGAAGATCAAATCGGATTCAGATTTGTCAGAATACGTGAAGCAGAACAAAAACCAGGTGCAGGAGATCGCTCTTCAGCTGGATTCCATTGCCACGCACACGCTGACTGGCAAACTGCAGATGTTTCTGAATTCAAAAGAGGCCGAGCTGCCTAAGTTGCTGGCCACTTTCCTCGACACGGACGACGCGAACTTCAAGGAACGCTACACGTGGTTCTATTCGGATATCGCTCCGCTGGTGGAGTTGTACAGACTCAAGCCGGGCGAGATGCTGACTGTGAAGGGCTACACCAAGACTGGATTCGTGCAATCGGTGAACGTCAAAGTGTATGGCACTTACCAGTTCAAAGGCTTGGAGCGTTCCGAGCTCGCCGGTGGATGGAGTCTAATGGACCTGATGTCGTTCCGCGACCTCTATGGCTACATGACGCCCGACAAGCTCAAGGAAATGAAAGAGCTGGAAAAATCCGCCGGCGTGAAGATGATCGCGCGTGACAACGCCGAGGCCGAGCTCTTCGGCGGCGCTACGACCGTCGTTGAAAACGCGCAGTCCAAGAAGATCCAAGACACGGTGGAAATCGGTGATACCAAGCACATGATTAAAACCGCGTCACTCGTCGACCGCAAATATACGAATGCGGAGATTGAAAGCGGCGTGGCGCTGAATGCAGCGTTGATTTTGAAGGACCCCGCGAAGCTCAAACAGACGATGACGCAAATCGAAGAGGCGATGAAGCGCGACGCCCTCGACATTCGCGTGGTCAATTGGCAAAAGGCCGCGGGCTCGCTCGGGCAATTCGTGTTCGTTTCTAAAATCGTGCTCTATGTCGCCGTATTCATCATCTTTATCGTCGCACTGGTCGTGATCAACAATGCGGTGATGATGGCGACGCTTCAGCGCATTCGCGAAATCGGGACGATGCGCGCGATTGGTGCGCAACGGTCGTTCGTACTGTCTTTGGTGCTGGTGGAGACGCTCGTACTGGGAGCTGTGTTCGGCGGCTTGGGAATTTTGCTCGGCTCTGGATTGATTCAGTGGTTGGGACATAAAGGCATTCCCGCGAGCAATCAGGCGCTGTATTTCTTTTTCTCCGGCCCACGCCTTTTCCCCACTCTGGGTGTGGGAAGCATTTTCGGCGCGGCGTTTATCGTGATGGTTGTAACCACGCTTTCCGCTTTGTATCCGGCGATCATCGCCACGCGCGTTTCGCCCATTCAAGCCATGTCGAATGAGGATTGATTTATGTCACAGATGTTTTTGATCGCTTTTCGCAATTTGATCCAGCACTCCAAGCGCACGTTGCTGCTCGGCGGGGCGATCGCGGGCGTAACCGCGCTGTTGGTGTTTCTGCTCTGCCTGTCCTCAGGCGTGCATTCGACCATGCTCGAGTCGGCAACCACGTTGATGACCGGGCACATCAACGTCGGCGGCTTTTATAAAGTTACGGCCGGCCAATCGGCGCCGCTGGTGACCGGTTACGACAAGATCAACAAGATCGTGCACGACACGCTCCCCGACATCGACTACGTGGCCGTGCGTGGGCGCGGTTGGGCCAGGATGGTCAGCGATGCGGCTTCCATTCAGGCCGCGATTGGCGGCATCGACATCACCAAGGAGCCGGGCTTCCGGCGTGTGGTGCAAACGCTTTCGGGCAATATCGACGACCTAGCGCAGCCGAACACGATTTTGCTGTTCAAAGAGCAAGCCAAGAAGCTCGAGGTCAAAGTCGGCGACAACTTGGTGTTGTCGGTGCTCACGGCACGCGGAGTGAACAACACGATCGACCTGCGCGTAGTTGCGATTGCGGAGGAGATGGGCGTATTGAGTACGTTCAACGTTTTTATACCTGAACCGTCGCTGCGAAAGCTCTACCAGCTCAATGACGATGCGACCGGCGCGCTGTTCATTTATCTGAAAGATATGACGCGAATCCCGCAAGACATGGGTTTGCTGCGCAAAGCGCTCGAAGGCGCCGGGTACCCGGTGATGGATTCGGTCTCGAAGCCGTTCTGGGAAAAGCTCGATTCCGTGAAGCGCGAAGATTGGACAGGCCAGAAATTGGATCTCACGACCTGGGAAGACGAACTCACCTTTATCCGCTGGGCTGTCACGGCGGTCGACGGGCTGATGTACATTCTCACAGTGGTCCTGTTGATCATCATCGCCATTGGCATCATGAACTCGATGTGGATCGCGATTCGCGAACGCACTCGGGAAATTGGAACCCTACGCGCCATCGGCATGCAGCGCCGGCGCGTGCTCGTGATGTTCGTGATCGAGGCCTTCACGCTCGGCTCCCTGGGAACTATCGCGGGCGCCATTATTGGACTAATTGTCGCCCTGGCGTTGAATGCTGCCCATGTGCCGGTGCCCGCAGGGGCACGCATGTTTTTGATGGCGGCGAATTTGAAAATGACCTTTGAGGTGACGCGCGTGATGGGCGGAATGTTCGTCATCATCAGTTGCACCACTCTGATCTCGATCATCCCTTCGTTTTACGCCGCCCGCTTGAAACCCATCACAGCCATGCAGCACATAGGATAACTATGCGTACGTTTTTATTTTTAATTCTGATGCTGATTCCTGGAATTTCCCACGCCGAGGCCTTGAGCAAAGAAAAAATGGTCGACCTATTGCACGGAATCGACGTGCGCATTCGCAGCTCGGGCGATTACAAAGTCGTGGTCTATCTCGAACAACGCGAGAAAGACAAACCCGATGCCGTTCGCGAGGCGCTCGTCTACCGCCGCGATGCCGATGAGAAGCTGATGATTCTGTTCACCAAGCCGAAGGCCGAAGCGGGCAAGGGCTATTTGCGCATTGAAAAGAACCTCTGGTTCTACGATCCCACTGTGGGAAAATGGGAACGGCGCACGGATCGCGAACGCATTGCCGGCACCGATTCGCGCCGCCAAGACTTCGATCAAAGCAAACTGGCCGAGGAATATGACCCCGCGTACGTCGGTGAAGAAAAATTGGGCGCGTTCAATGTTTGGGTGCTGAAGTTGAAGGCCAAACCGAGCGTCGATGTCGCCTACCCGATCGTCAAGTTCTGGATCGACAAGGCCACGGGCAATGATCTCAAACGTGAAGACTACGCGCTGTCGGAAAAGCTAATGCGCACCTCGTACACTCCCAAATGGGAAAAGCTCTACAGCAAATCGAAGAAGGCCGATCTCTGGTACCGCAAAGAGATCCGCATTTACGACGAGATCGACAAAGCCAACTCGACGCTGGTGATGATCAAGACGATCGACCTCGATCCGTTGCCGGAAAACATGTTCACCAAAGCATGGTTGGAATCGAAGAGCCGATGATAACTAAGACCGTTTCCCTATTGTTTGCGCTTACACTGCCGCTGGCTCATGCCGACGATCCGCGCATGAGCGAAGCCTCGATGTTCGGAGCGCCCGCGACTCCCGCTACAGCCACCAAGGTGGAGCCGACGACGATGACTCAGGCGATAAAAAACGCTTTTGATTCGGGCGAAGTGAAAGACAATCCGCTGCAAATAGGCGGACTTCTTTATCAACGCTTCTCGCTTTCGAGCAAAAAAGACGTCGCCGGCAAAGACACGCCGGTCACTATGCCGATGCAATTCGATCTCTTTCTCGACGCGCGCCCGAGTGATCGAGTGCGCGGCTACATCGACGAGCGTATTCTCTACGACTCGACTCGCGATGCGTATGGCAATCCCACCAAGGGCGGCAGCGCCAGCAGCCTGCAATTTTCTTCGGGCTCAACTGCGCCCACGGCCGCCGGTGTTAGCACCGTGCCTACCAATCCGCAGACGGTGCTTGATCAAGCTTGGCTAAAGTTCGATATGGAGCGCACGGTGTTCGTGACCGTGGGTAAGCAGCATTTGAAATGGGGCACGTCGCGTTTTTGGAATCCCACTGATTTTCTGAATGGCCAGACACGCGATCCCTTGCTCCCCTATGATTTGCGCCTAGGCACCACGATGCTGAAGCTCGATATACCGCTGGAATCCCAGCGCATGAACCTCTATGCCATCACGCTCTTTGACAATCCTCAACCCGCCAGCACGCTCGGCCAAATGGGCGAGGCTGTGCGCGTGGAGAAAATGATCGGCAATGCCGAAATCGGCGCCGATGCGGTATTTCGCGGTGGGATTTCGCCAATCTATGGCTTGGATTTCTCTTCACCGCTCGGCCCATTCGATGTTTACGGCGAAGCTGCGTACATGACTTCCACGAGCGCCCCCCATTACCGTCTGACCAGCGCGCCGACTACGGGAGCCGATCTCTCCACACTCTATTCCGAGCGCGAGATGCACGGCCCTATCTACCAAGTGAGCGGCGGCCTCAACTATTCGTTTGGCTGGAAGACCAATCGGCTCGCGACCGCGGGGGTGGAGTACTTTTACAACGACGAAGGCTATGACGAGTCGTCGGCCTACCCCGTTTTGATTTTGCTCGGCCGTTACAAGGGTTTCTACACGGGCCGGAATTATGCGGCAATTTACTTAACCGCCGAGGGGCCGGATGAGAGCAAACACACGTCGTATACATTTTCGACTCTCGGGAATCTATCGGACAGCTCGTACATTTCGCGTCTGGATTTCAACTGGAACTTTCTGACCTACGTCACTTTCGGCGCCTACTACGCCCAGCACTACGGCCGTAAGGGCGGTGAGTTCAATTTCGCGCTGAACACGCCGGCTCTAACTTATCAGACTGCGCCCGTCCCCGCGGTGAACGTGCCTCAGACTGTTTTCGACCTCGGAATGTCTCTGCGAGTCGCGTTTTAAAAACGGTTTAACGGTAAATATTACTTCAGCCCAAACGCGACTAAGTCCTACAATCAAATCATGGAAGAATCTGCCGACTCTGGACGTGAACCATTTCTCGATGGCCTTCGAGGTTTGGCGATTTTGTTCGTACTTTTCTTTCACACCTCTTTGTCTATTACCG
>JAYWAE010000421.1:0-3190 GCA_043782715.1 Pseudobdellovibrionaceae bacterium
CCAGTCTTGCGTGCGCCCATTTTGTCGACGATATAACTTTTTAAAATCCCTTTTTCGATCAAAACAGTACGTCGCGTATTCTCACCTTCATCGTCCATCTCGAGCGAGCCGTTTTCTCCTACCAACGTTCCATCGTCGATCGCCGTTACACATTCGTTGGCGATTTTCTGACCCAGTTTGCCGCAAAAAACAGACGCGTTCTTGGCCACCGAGGTCGTCTCGAGTCCATGGCCACAGGCTTCATGAAAGATCACGCCGCCGAAGGCATTGTCCAACACTACGGGAACCTCACCAGCAGGCGCCCAGTCGGCGCGCAGCACGCGTACGGCAGAGCCCGCCGCTTCGAGCGCCATCTCTTTGAAATTTACCTTCTGCCAATCTTCTGGCGTACCGAGGAAAGAGGTGCGCTCATAGCCGGTTTCTTTCGCACCATTTTCTTCGGCTACGGGCCGGATGAACGCACTCAGATAGGAACGGCCTTCTTGTCGGTGCACGCCTTCGGAATTCAAAACCTGTACGGTTTTGTGCGTCTCATTCATTTCGGCATGCACTTGTGTAATCAAGGAACTGAAGCCGCGCGCTTGTTCGTCCATTTGGCGCAAAGCTTGCCACTGGCGCTCACCACCGGTGGTGGGCAAGTAAGCGGCGCCGAAAGTTTCGGATTGGCGCCAAGCTTGTGGCAAGATTTTTTTATGCGAAGCCATCGCCGCGGCGGCTTGCATGGCCGCGCGCAAGAGCCCTGCTTCGGAAAGATCGTTGGTGTACGTATAAATTTGCTCGGTGCCTGAGAACAAGCGGATGCCGGCTCCGAGCGTGTGGCCAGAAATCGCCTTTTCAGGCTTGCCGTCGAGCCAAGTGTAATTGCGTTTGTGCGTGTCTTCGACGTAGACCTCGGCGAAGTCAGCACCTTGGCTGAGCGCGCTCTCGATCACCTTGTGCAGAATGCGGTCATTGAGCAGCATGAAGTTCCTTTCCCGGGAAAAACAATGTAGCACGCGCGCACTTAGAAAACAAAATGCCACTGGGTGACGAACTCGACGTCGGGCGCGTTATTAATATAAGTCCATGCTCCGCTACTGTCATATTTGCCGCGGCCCCAATCCTCGACCAACAAGAAGTTGGCCTGAGAACCGTTTGCAAACCGGTAACGGAATCCCACCGCTTCTGAGCCGCGCCAATGAACAAGAGAATTCCATGACGAATTCACACGCTCCACGGTTTGATCATGGTCATTGCTGTAGCTGTATAGAATGTCGAGATCCTCTTTGCGGAAAAGCGGCGACTCGTAACGCATTTGCATGAGGAAGCCCCAGTGCTGAGTCAACCCGAGATTGACCGTGCCTTCATACATCTGCGACCAATCGCGCATGGGCCAGCCAGCGAACAATTTGTTTTTTCCCAGTTTAGTGGCAGCGGCGGAAAACCAAAATCCCGATTCCTGCCAAAACGGAAAACCAAAGTGAATCATTCCCGTGTAGTCATGCGAACCCGAGCTAAGTCCCTTGGCCGCCGCTTGCATGGGAAATTTAACTTGCACCGAGACCGCCAATCCACATTCGCAAACACCTGGAGCTTTGCCGCGCCATTGTTTGAGCCAAAGTTTCAGCTTTGTTTTCAAATTTCCCACGCCCTCACTGTGTCCGGGAGCGAGCAGGTCATTGCCATTTTTGGTGACCGTCCAAAGGTTTTGAAATTTGGGATAGTGATTGCGTTCAAAGCGGTCGGTTTGAATGAAAATGTGGAACTGATCGATAAAGTCGTCGAGAAATCCGCCGTTGTGATTGGCATACGGGACCTCGAAAGCAAGCGCCACGCGCGGGGCTAGTTGAAAACCAATCTCGGCAATGGCCGAAGTCTGTTCAAAATCGGCGCGGAATGTGTACACGTCACCGTTGCGTCGGTCGGTGAAAGTGATTGGCGTGCTCCAGATATTGGCTTGGCTGACTTCCAGATTGAACCAAGATGTTTTTTCCCAGCCAGGGGATTCACCAACCGGAAGCATGTGCATCCAGCCCACCGGGTTCGCCAGATGATAGCTGGTGAATTCGGCACGGGCGAATGCTGGTAAAAGCGCAATTAAAAAAGTGGCGCGGGCCATCCATGACATGCCTTAAAATTGTGGCTTAGGAGCCTGCAAACTTCAATCAAACTACAGGTTGTCGTAGGAGACTTTGACGATTCTAGACAGCGGTTTGGCTTGGCAGGTGAGGGCTTCGCAATTTTTGATGTTGTCATCCATCAAAATGCCCGGGTCTTCCTGATACACGCGACCAGCTTGAATTTTTCCTAGGCAGGCCATGCAGGCGCCGTCCATGCACGAGTAGGGTGGCTGGGCGCCGGCTTCGAGCAGGGTTTCGAGCACACTCACACCTGCTTTGGCCGCGACTTCAATGGTTTCACCGTTGATCAGCGCGATGATCTTTCCAGGGCCTTCACCGGCTTGTTCAGGGTTTGGTCCGATCAGAGTCCAGCTCTCTTTCACTTCATGTGGCTTGTGTACCGCCGTACCGAAGTTCTCTTCGTGCACGGCTTCTTTGCTCACGCCGCTTTCCAGCAGCGTGTTGCGCACGATGTGCATGAACTCAATCGGACCGCAGATGTAATGCTCACGCCGCACGGGTGCACTCACCGGCATTTGCAGAATTTCACCGATCAAAGTGCGATTGATGCGGCCACTGCGCCCCACCCAGCCGTCACCCGGCTTTGACAAAACGTGAATGACGTCGAGGCGCGTAGGATTGCTCTTGGCCCACTGGTCGATTTCTTGCCGGTAAATGATGCCGTCCTCATGGCGATTGCCGAAAACCAAAGTCACGTGATTGAGTGGTGAAGCCGTGAGCACCGTCTTCATCACCGAAAAAACTGGAGTGATGCCACTGCCCGCGGCGAACAGAAAGTAGTGCATACCCTTAGGTTCCAGCATGGGTTTGAAAAAATGGCCCGACGGTGGAGTGGTGGCAAGCGTGTCGCCCTCTTTGACTTGGTCGCAGAGAAAAGTCGAACCTTTGCCACCGGGAACTTTTTTGACCGTGATTTTGAATTCTTGGTCGGTAAGTGGCGAGCTCGAGAGCGAGTAGCTGCGATTGAGCGTGCCGCCTGGGAGGTCGAGAAAGAAGGTGACGAATTGGCCAGCCTGATAGCGGAACTGCGCTTTCAGCGGCTCGGGGATTTCGAGCACCAGCGAAACGGC
>JAYWAE010000422.1:0-22198 GCA_043782715.1 Pseudobdellovibrionaceae bacterium
CGCGTCGACGATCCCGTCTACAAAAAGAGTATGACCTATGACGCCTTTCCTTTGCAGGCAGTTCTCGCTCTCGCCGGGCTTAAAGCCGGCGACAAGGCCGACGAACTGGTGTTCACCGCGCTCGATGGCTATGCGCCAAATATGGAATTTGCCAAGGTCAGGGAGCAAAAGGCCTATTTGGCTTATCAAGAGCACGGCAGTAACGGTAAATTTTCTTTAGCTGATCAGGGAAAGGCGAAAATTTCGCCCGGACCCTTTTACATAGTTTGGGAAGGCACTGCCGGCGAGGTGCCATGGCCATATCAGCTGGCTAAAGTCGAAGCCGTGGATTGGGCACTGAAGTTTCCGCGTGTCGTGCCTGCGAAAGTCGCGGCGGAATCCGCGGAAATGAAAGGCTTTGTGCTGTTCAAAAGTGAGTGCATCCGTTGCCACTCGATTAATTTGCAAGGCGGGGAGATCGGTCCAGAGTTGAACGCTCCCAAGAATGTGACCGAGTACTGGAAGCCGGAAGTGTTGAAAGAATTCATCCACGACGCATCAGGATTCCGCTATAAGAGTAAGATGCCTTCCTTTGCCGCCCTTAAACCTGAGCAAATCGATCACCTCGTCGCCTACTTGACGCACATGAAGGCGTTCAAGATCCAATCCGACAAACTTTGAGTCTAGGCGGCGGCGAAATCACGCACGACCCGGCCTTGGTCCCGTAAGCTGGGCCCCGCATTTTCCGATAAGTGAGCGAAGAGGTGCGGCACTGTGACCCCTGGAAAATTCAGCTATTTTCGCAAACCCTGGCTGTGGGCCTGCGTGACCGGTCTTGGCGTCATGCAACTCTTCACCGTCGCGACCGCGCCATTCGATAAAGTGGCCACTTCCCAACATCAGCCTCAGCGGGTCCCCGCCGCTGCCGAGCCTGTGAAGAATGAGCTCAAGGTCGACAAAGACGTGAGCAAGCCTTCGCCCGATGGTTTGCCTAGCGAAGCACCGGCGGGAGCGAAAGCATTAGCAAGTGATGAGCGAATAATCATGATGTCGTGGAATGTGAAAGCGTTGGCGCGTGAGGGCTCGGACTATGATCGTGCCGCTCTAGTGCTGGCGGACGCCGACGTAGTCGTATTGCAAGAAATGGATCTGAACTCACAGGGCAAAGGTTTTCTCAACGTGCTGGGTGCACTGATGGAGACCCGCACAAAGCAGAAATTTTGCCGGGCCTGGATACAAGCGCCCGACGGAACCAGATTGCACTACGGTTTTCTATGGCGGGAGAGTGCAATCGGCTACATGGAGAGTGACGGGCTAATGCATGACGACTGCGGGCAAGTGCCGTTTGTGATTCGTCAAGATAAGCGCGTTAAGAACGGTGTGCACGCTTCGTTCTACAGCAAGAATCCACGCAAGATGTTTGAACTCGCGGCCGTTCTCTTCGAGAAAAAACCGCGTGCCGCCTCGGAGGTCAACGAACTCTTCCGCGATTTGAGCGATAAGCAGTGGCCGGTGATCGTCGCCGGTGACTTCAAAACCGGTGTCCAGGATTCTGTTTTGCACGATGTGGCCAGCAACGGCTATCAATACGCACTCGATTCCAGTAAACGCAGCGGCCGCAGCAGCCAGGAGAACTTTTGGTACCGCAATGCCGTTTTGGCTTCGAGCGGAACTGTGAATCTGTATCAGCGCTTCGGCGACTCACGCCGCCAGGATATTGAGAAAGGCCTTTCCGATCTTTTCCCCATCGCCATCGAGATGCGCACGCGCGAAGAAAGCAAAGAGGAGATGACCTCCGCCCTCGTCGCTAAAGCCGCTGCCCCGGTGAAGCACGTCGCGGCCAAGAAAAAAGAGCGCAGCGAAAAGGAAAAAGTAGCCCGGGTCAATGCCGAAAAGCCCACTAAACGAAAACCGCTTACCAAAGCCGAGCTCAAAAAGGGCAAAGCCCACCTTGCCTCTGGCAAGAGCAAATCTAGCTCTGAAAAAGAAGAGTCTCTAGAAGATGAAGAGAGCAGCGTCGAAAAGGCGCCGCTCAAGAACAGAGAAAAAGACGAGGATCTTTGATCAGCGCCGGACCGGTACGAACGTCGACGGCTCCTTGAAGCCGGGCCGAGGCAGCAGCGTCAATTGCTTCTTCTGATAATCAAATTCCAAATTGAACGCTTTGAGCAGGCCGATACCGGCACTGGCCGACAGATCCGAGCGCGCGAAGTATCCACCGGTGGTCAACGGCAACCGGCTGAGCACGTTGTCGATTTGCTGTCCTCCTAAATTTACCGATTGTAGCGCGGCGATTTTGCCGGGGATAGGGCCGCCGAGGCCAAGGCCGGTAATCACGCGCTCGCGCCGCGCAAAGAGCTCCTCTAGATTCGAAGCATGGGCGAAATTTTTGAACAATGTCAGGTTGGACCGGTCACCTGTGTCGATCAGAATTTTGGCCGCTTTGCCGTTGATCGTGCCTTCAATCACCGGTTTTTCGTCACTGAGCAAAAAGGGAATCACGCGTCCGCCGCGCAGTTTTTCAGGCGAAGAAGACTCGAGCAGAACCATGCGCTGATTGTCGAAATCCACGCGCACACGGGCACGCTCGAGCACTTCCAAACCGATGATGCCGTCGAGGTGCGCGAAGCCGAATGCTCGGCGAATTTTCGCCAAGTCGATGACCATGAACTTTTGATCGGCGAGCGCCAGGCCACCCAGCTCGAGTGATCGCATGTGCACGGTGTGAATGGGAAACGCGGTGGAACCGGCTCCTTCCCCAATCTCGCGGCCTTGCGAGGCTAGGTTCAACTGGTGTTGCACCATTGGCGTGATCGTGTTGGCCCCTCCGGTGTCGAAGATCATCGTGTAGGGCCCGGAGCCGTTGAGCATGACCTGCACCAAAATACGGTTGTCGTGCAGCGTGAACGGGACGCTTGCAATAATTCCACTCGCCGGCGGCGGTAGCTCAAGCACGGCGGGCGGTTTGTGCGCGCAGCCCAACAGAAGCTGCACGACTAAAATCACTGTAAGATTGATCTTCATAAATTCTTTCTCGCCAAGAGGCGGATCAACGAAGCTTGAATGTTCGACGCCATTGCCGGATCTTTTTCACTTGCCGAAATCAGCGTGCGCGCAAATCCGGCGGCGGCTTCTTGCTCGTCACGCATGTTGTTGCCAATGCACAACATGTCGAGCCCAGCCTTGACCGCGAGAATGCTGGCTTCCCCGGTCGTCATGCGCTTCTGCATGCCGTCCATTTGCAAATCGTCGGTGATAAAAATCCCGTTTGGGCTCCAGGCCCGGGCCTTTCCGGCTGCCGCTTTGGAGAGTGAGCAGGGATAGCGCGCATCCCAATTCTTCACCAGGCCATGGCTAAACAAAATATTCGGAATCCGCGGCGCCATCTCGGCGAAGAGTGACATTTGTTCGGCTGTCACGGCATCCGTGAGGTCCATTAAATCGTGATGTGAGTTCACAGTGGCGGCACCACAGCCGGGAAAATGTTTGAGGCAGAGATCGACTCCATTGGCGGCAGCCGCTGCATGGACGAGGTGTACGTTTTCAAGCACCGTGGATTTGTCGGGCGCGTAGCAGCGCTCGACGGCGCCCAGATCGGGATTTAATGGGTTCAGATCCAAATCCACCACCGGTGCCAAATTGCAGTCAATGCCGACCTCATGCATTTGCTGATAAGCAGCTTGCAGCTGGGATTTTTTTTCCGCCAGCGTGAGCGCGGGAAAATTCTTGGCGCTTGCGAGCGGTAGGAAACCATATTTCTCTTTGAGCCGGCGTACTTTGCCGCCCTCTTGGTCGACATACACACGCGGCCGCGAGGGCAGGGCGTGGATTTCAGCGCAAAGCTCCTTAACCTGGGCCGGACTAAAGACATTGCGCTCGTATTTTTTATCGAGGCAGTCATAATCAAAGAGAATGACCCCACCCAACCCGAACTGGCGTGCGAAATCCTTCATCCATGGCGGCACGCTGCCGCCACGGATTCCGAGCATGAACATTTCGCCGATGTTTAACATTCTTAGATTACAGCACGGTTCCTAGCTTTGAGAAAGTCTTCCAGCTGGCGCGTTAGTTTATGAAAGGCGTCGTTCACCGCCCGACGGACCTGCACGTGTTCGTCCGAAGCTTCGGGATCGCGGCTGACCGCTAGCCGCTTGCCCGGAATGTCGAGCTGGATCTGGATGTGGAAGTGGCGAGTGGCACTGTGTTTATGCGGAATCATAACGGCCACGCGACAGTCGGTGATTCGGTCATAAACTCGTGCGATCCGGGCCAAGTGCTGCTCGATCTGAAAGCGTACGGCCGGAGAGGGCTCACTGTCGGTAAAACGGATGTCATAAGAAAAAGGGATGCTCGCGATATCAGCTTGCGTTTCTTGCACCGCAACCTCCTCTGTTGTTGACATTTTTAGCAGCAACTTACGGGCCGATTTCAGTTCACGCTCAGAGCTGCGCACCTCTTGAGAATGGGGCAATCCGCCATCCCGCGGGACAGTTTGTCCAATTCAACTGGCAATGCGTTAGTTGATCCAGGTGGGCTGCCAATGAAGATTTCCGCAGATTCGACTCTCTGAATGAGAATTTGGCGGAATTGTTCGAATCTCAGTCAGGGATTGCCTCTGATACCGTAGCATTGCACGACTTCGAATCGTTTCAAGATTTAAGCGTTACGGCGATCGGGCCGAAGCGTTATCCATCATGAAAAGCTGTTGTTGGACTCACGCCGCTCGCGGTAGGTCTCAAGCTGAGGCTCTGCTGATGAAACAAGAAGAAGAAAAATTTATTCGCGAGGCATTCAAATTCCTCGATCGGCCGAGCTTTTTGATCCGGCTCGCCGATACCTTGGGCCGTCCGCTTGAAGTCGCAGTCAATTCTCTTTCGGTAAAACATCAAAAGGTGATCCAGCGCGCCACCCAAAAGGCGCTCACGAAGGGTTTGATGGTGGTCACCGGCACACTCGGCAAACGCCAAGCCGCAAAGTCGTTTGAGGGGTCGAACCAAAAGAGTAAGAGCGTGGGCCGTTGGCATACGGCCGCCTCCGCGGGCATCGGCGCGGCCGGTGGTTTTTTTGGCATTGTCTCCTTGCCAATCGAGCTGCCGCTTACCACCGCCATTATCCTTCGCTCAGTCGTCCGTATCACCGCCGAATTCGGCATGGACCTCAAAGACCCGCAAATGCAGCTCGAATGCCTCTATATTTTGAGCCTCGGCTCGCCGCATACGCCCAGGGACGACGCCATGAGCTCGGCCTATTGGGCGTCGCGCGCCGCCTTCGCCCGCCTGGCCAACGAAGCGTCGAGCTTCCTCGTGGGTAAAACTGCTCAGCAAATTGCTCAGGAGTTGGAAAAAAAGTCGGCACCCGTGCTGGTGCGCTTTATCGGCAGTGTCGCGGCCCGCTTTGAAACCGTGGTCAGCGAGAAGTTTATGGCGGAAGCCATTCCGGTCGTAGGTGCACTTGGTGGCGCGGCGCTCAATGCCGCTTTTACCGATTACTTCAGCCGCGCGGCCCGCTATCATTTTGGTTTACGCGCTCTTGAGAACAAGCATGGGCGTTCCGCCGTCGAGAGTTACTACGCCCAGATCAAGGCGATTGAATCAACCGGAGAAAAAGTCGTATGAAAAAACTCGCTCTTGCTATAATTTGCGCTGCCGCCTTCGGCTGCGCTTCCACTCCCAAAGAAGAACCTTCACATCCAGCACCACTGGCCACTGAGCCGGAGGCCAAGGCTTCCGACGCTTCGGAGGTGCTGGCGCGCAAAGATCCGAGCGCTCCGAAATGTCCGAAGAAGGCAAAGCTGGTTAAGGGAAAATGCGTGTTGCCCGTCGAAGAGACGGAATAGCTGGGGAATGACCGCTGTCTGCGGTGCCGGCTACAGGCCCAGGAAAACGTATTCGCTGACGCGATTGTTCGCATTGTTTTTTTTGTGGGCGTGAGTTCCCACAGAATAAACGTGATCCAATTCAATCAATTCTACCACTTTGCCGGCTTCGCGCAGCAGGCTTTTCATTAGCTTGGCGTCGGGGAAGCAGTTGTTCGAGTAAGAAACGACTAGTTGGCTTTTTTTGTAGCGGTCGAAGAGTTGTGCGAATGCGCCTTCTATTTGATTGCGGTGGGTGAAGGCGGAGTCGACGCGTGCGATTTTCTTGGTTTTGGTGCCATAGTCGATCTGCACGTGGGACCAGTATGAAACCAAGCCTTCCAGAAAATGGTAGCGGCGCGAGTACTCGTTGTCGGACTTGAGCGAGAAATACGGCGGATCTAAATACACCAAATCATAGTCGGCTTTTGCAAAGTGCATGATGTCGTGGTTTGAGGCCGAGTTGGCGAGTCCGTTACTGAACACGGCTTCGTTGAAACTGTGCACGGCTGCGCGAAAGTGATCATTCATCGAAGTGGTGAGATCTTTGCGTCCGTCATCGTAGCGCATGCCCGTGTAGGTGAAGATGCCACGCGGCCGTTTCTTGATGCAAGCCCGGCACAGAGCCGCGAGAGCCAGAGCTTTTTTGTGTTCACCGTCGAGAAAGCCAATGTTATGGCTGACCGAATCGAGCCAGCGGCAGTCGCGGCGGCTAAAGTACAATCCGGAAAATTCACGCGCAATAAAATCCCCGGCGTCCGCGTTGGGCTCGACCAGTTCAGCCACTTCGGTGTCGCTCAAGCGCACGCGCGAATTTTCGATCAGGGCTTTGGCGATCAGATGATTGAATTTCAAATAGTCATTGGCATGCACGCGCTTGCCGCGCTGTTTGAGCAAGTAGCCTACTGACGACGTACCGGAAAACGCATCGAGCGCGGAGGAAAATTTCAGTTGGGCAAAGATTTCGTCGAGCGCCGGCAAAAGTTTGCGCTTGCTGCCCATATATCGCGTGTCGGGAAAATGCATCGTGGTATTAGTTTCACCGCCCTCGTTCCCGCACGGCAGTACAGCGGCTGCCAATCCCAACAAAGGTCGTGAAGATTCCGGACCTAAGTCTCAAATTGAGGCACCAACTTTCAGACATAGTCTGAAGTTTCGACGGCTCATCCCGGTGTAATTGCGCCCGGCCCGGTCTACTGATTGCACTCTCATCAGGTGGATCGAGGGGGAATCATGACCTACAATTCGGCGGCTCAATTCAAATCTGTGGTGAAATCCGCTGCGCTAGTTTCAGCTGCGCTCGTATTCTCGCTCTTCCAAAACTGTTCGAAAGCCAATTTCAGCGCTTCCTCCAAGTCGTCGGACGGAAACAATGGCAGCCTCGCGCACCAGCCGGGGTCATGCAACACGCAGCTTCAGCAAATCACGGTGCCGATCAAGACTCTATTCGTGGTCGACATGTCCGGTTCGAACTTCAAGAATGGTTCCGATCCCGGAACGGATCCCAATCGAACCGTACGTGGCGGTTCGATTCAAAAATTTTTCGATGACTACAAAGCCAAAACCAACTTCCATTGGGGCTTCGTCGGCTTTCAAGGTTCGAGCGCCTTGGCTTTTATCAACAACGGCAGCACCAGCAGTGGCCGCTTCTCCGCCAATCCAAACGACATGACTGCTGCCGTCTCGATGTTTGAAGGCTTGATCGACGACGGCAACACGCCGTACAAGGCGGCGATGAATATGGCCAAGGACATCATCCAAAACGACACCGGCGCCGCGGCCAACACTAAATATGTCATCGTCTTTCTTTCTGACGGCATGCCCACCGACTACACTTCGGACGCGCAGATTTATTCCGACGTTTCGGCCTTGGTGAACACGTTCTCCGGCAGAGTCAGTTTCAATACGGTTTACTATGGTCCGGTCGATGCCAATGCCTCCGGTCGCCTCAAGCAAATGTCCATTTCAGGCGGCGGGCAATTCCTTGACACGAACGACAACAGCACCGGAAAGTCCTTTTATATTGCCGACCACATCACAATTCCGGGCGTTCCCTGCCAATAGGGCGCTCGTCGCCGATGCCATAGGCCGTCATCGCCATTTTTTAGTGGCCTAGGCCCCACCTCATTGGTTAATTGGCAACCGACGTTTTATTTCTGAGGGGGGATATCATGTCTGAAATTACCACGCTGATCGAAGCGCTCATGCGCCAACAAGGTTTATCGCAAGCGGAACTCGCCAGCCGTTCAGGTCTACATCGCTCCAATTTGTGCCGTTTTCTCGCGGGCGAGACCGACGTTCGCATGTCGTCTTTGCTATCGCTGCTGGCGGCGCTAGGGTTGGATTTTAAAGAGTACCTGCAGCATGAATTGAACCGGCGTTCGCTCTCGCCCGTGCAATTGAAAGTCGACTCGATCGGTGGCGCGATAGAGACGCTGCTTGAACACAGCGACAGTCTGACGAAACGTACGCTGATCAACACCTTGATGGTGCGGGCTCAGTCGGCAGGTCACAAGTCCGAGGTGGCGCGCGCGCTACAACTTCTGTCTTCGCACAGTGCGAAGCTGCAGGAGCGGAGCCATTAGTTGAAGCCTAAGCCGCTGGCGGACTGGCACTTTCCATCGGCGAGCCTGTCTATCTATTCGACGGTTTTACGAACATTTTAAAATGTCTCCGGTCGGCGGGCAGGTTTGAGAACCTGCGCCGGCAGATGACCCCTGTTGATACAGGCTATTCACTCTACCTTCGTCGAGTCCGATGAGTGTTAGGAGATGGAAAATCACATATTTATCACTTGTCTCATTTTGGTCTCGACGGGTTGCGTGGGGCCGATGACGCCGTTTGGGGCCACCGGAGCGCTTGGACCCCGGCCGGCCGAAAATGTCGACACCGGGACGGCGCTGGCGCCGCTCAAGCTGAAGGCGCGTGTGCGCTTTACGCCCGAACGGCAAGTGCTGCATGGGGCGTCGCTGTTTAGTGTGATCCTCGAGGATCCCGAAGGCGTGCCGGAAAACTACCGCCTGCAAGTGAGCTACAACGGCATCGACGTCACCCGCGCTTTTCAACGCCAGGCCGAAACCATCGCATTGGATCCTCTGCGCCACGGAATTAAACTGACCGCACATAGCCTGCGCTTACCGGCTGCGGCTGAGAACAAAGTCAAAGTCGTTTACTGGCGGGCAAAAGGCGCTCAACCGGTCGTGGCGCACTACCTGCCGCCGGTTTGCTCGATGTTCACGGCCACGCACATGGTGTTGACAGTACCTGAGTTCGAGCCGTCTTTAAGTATGATCCAATTGATCAACCAGCATGCGATGAACAGGAAGATCAACCCCTACTTGGTGGCGGCGTTGGTGGCGCAGGAGTCGGCATTCAATGCCAGTGCGATCAGCACGAACCGCGCGATAGGCTTGACACAAGTGACGCCGCTCGGGGAGAGCGAGGTCATCAAACACTTCGCATCGTGGCCGCGCTATCCCGGCGCCAGCGAGATGTCTTTTGCCGTTTTGAAGCTGGCGGTGCTGGGCGGGCAGATCCATTCGGGCAACGAGTGGCGCTTGGACCCTTCACTATCGATCCAGGGCGGCGTCGAGTACTTGAGCTACCTCAACGAATATTGGAGCCGCCCCGACAAGCGGGCGCAAGTGGAGCGCCGGTTGGGCCCATCGGAGACAGCGCTGACCGAAGTGCTGCTCGCCAGCTACAACTCAGGTGCCACGCGCGTGAGCAACGCTCTCGATAGTGACGGCGACCACTACTTGCAAAATGAAGAGCTCGCAGAGGCGAATAAATACGTACGCCGCGTGGTCAGCTACTGTGACCACTTCGAGCATCAGGAGGAATGAGTTATGGCCAAGAGACCTATGCCGCTGACCTTTATGGCAGGGCTGTTTTTGCTGCTGGCGTTCAGTATGCCTCTGCAGGTGATGTTTCTTTACGGACATGGGCCGTCCGAGTGGCAGGCGATTTCTAATAAACTAACATTATTTAATTGGTTCGTATTCTGCGCGCTCACGTGCAATGCGATTTTAGTGTGGCGGGTGTCGCCGCTGCTCAAGGTCAGTGTACCGGCGCTGATGGGCGGGGTGCTGCTCAACAATTGGATCGCCGGCTGGTATGCAACCGACTTTTCGTTGTGGACAACTACCGTAGGCACACTGGCATTCATGGTGCTCAATGCGCCGTTGCTCGACGATCATGTGCAGTGGATAATAAAGCATCCCGAGCGGCGATGGTGGATTCGCAGTGAGCGGCGCAAATTGTGCGTGCCGGTTTTGATTGAGGGAACGCAGTTGGCTTCGCTCAAGGCTTCGACCTTCGACGTATCGGAGACCGGTGTGTTTGTTCCCATTACTCGTGATTTAGGCGTGGGAGATTGGATTCACGTGCGTCTGCAATTTGATTCCCTCAATCAGATGCGTTGCCAAGGGCGCGTGGTTCGCCGGGCCGAGGCCAGAGGCGAATATCCCGCCGGTGTCGGAATCGAGTTCAAAGATATGACGTGGGGCCAGCGCCGTGAGCTGCGCCGCCACATTCGCCGCAGCCGTAGGGAAGCACTCCACGTTTAGTCCTTTCGGTGGACATGTGCCTCGCTCTAAAGCGGTTTACTTGCGCGTCGCTATGGCGCTCGATTTGCAATTCTTCGAGTTATAAAAACGAACACGTGCCTTTGCTGGCGCGCGTTCATAACCAGGAGAAAACTATGGCAAATGATCAAATGAACAACCAGAATCAAAAATCGCAAGCTCCGGCCGCAAACAAAGGCAGCCAGCAAGAGCAACAGCGCGCGGGCCAATCGGGTTCGCAAGGCAATCAAAAGCCACAAGATCAGAAGCAACAAGATCAGAAACAGGGCAGCAGCGCAGGCGGCGGCTCGGACCAAAGCAAAATTTCACGCCAGTAATTGCATTTTGTTTGCTGAAAAAGAGGGGTCCGCCCCTCTTTTTTTTGCCTAATGGTTCGAAAAAAGCGAAGAGTCACATGAGCGCAGCATCAGCCCAAGCAAGATTAGCGGCAAAGCCTGCAAGCTGAAAATAATCCCCATTTTGATCCGTGCCGCGGCCCCCTTGTCGCTCGCGCGCCAAAAGCGTACGGCTTGCACGAGCGATGCGTAGTTAAAAATCAGCGGCAGGAGGATCGCGGCCACGAAAGCATAGAAAATAGCGCGGCGAAAGTGATCGGCTACTGGTGGCTGTGTATCCACCACCACCGGCCCGTTTAGCGCCGCGAGCAGACCGCGCGCCAGCACCAAATTTACCGGATCCACCATCAGTTCAAAATGACCCGCGCCACCACCGAGGACGTGCGCCGTATATTCCTTCGAGCCCACGATTTCGGCTTTGATGTCTTTGTTGAGCAAAAAATTTTTTGCCAAATAGGCCTCAGTCTCGTTGTCGAAGACGGCGGCCTTGACCATCCGGTCAAAAACCTACGTTGAGGATCGGCGAGACCACGAACAATCCCGTGCGGTTAAAATTGATCAATCCGATTTGTATGCCGTGCAAGGAATCCGTGACGTTGACCAAACCGATTTGAAATCCGTAAACGGCGAGCGACTTGTTGTAGACACCAACCTGAAATCCGTAAACTTTGGTGTGGTCGACCAAATTGACCAGCGCCGCCTCGAGCCCGACGACCGACGATTCGGCGGTCATTTGGTTGAGGCCAAGTGCGAGCTGCAGACCGTAAACGGCCGTCTTATTGGTGTTGATATTGGCTCCGCCGGCGGCTTGCAGTCCAATCACCGTGGTCGTGCCATGGGTGATGTTGACCAACCCCGAAACTCCGATGCCGACGAATTCGAGCTGTGTGACGTTGCCTAAAACGCCAACGTCCAAGCCGTAAACGTCCCGGTGGTTGCCCCAGAGCAAACTGGCCCTCACCCCCGTGATCGAGAAGTCTTCCGGCGGAAATTGTACCGGTGGCAAGATACTCACCGACAACGGCGAAAAAAAGGCATGGGCCTGGCCGGCGAAGAGAAAGGCAAATAGGACTAAGATAAATCTGGTTTTTTTAATCATGCAGCCATTGTAATTGGGATGCGCGCAGAAAACCAAGACGCCCCGCGATCCCAGCTGGACGTTGGCCTGGATATTATTTGAACTGCGGGATAAATGGTTTCTCTTTACGTGCGGCTTGTACCCATTCGCGTACGTGCGGATTCTTTTGCACCGCCGCCATGTAGGCGAGAGCCACTTTGCTTTCTATTTTCACGCCATAAGAGATAAAGCGAAGCACCACCGGTGCGAAGAAGGCGTCGGCGATGCCGAATCCGCCGAATAAAAATGGCCCGCCCGATTTTTTCAAAGCCAGGCCCCACAATTGTAAAACCCTTTTTATATCGCAGACCGATTCGCGCGAGAGGTGGCGAATCTGTGTACGCAATCGGATGTCCATCGAAAGTTGGGTACGTAGGCCGTGAAAGCTCGAGTGAACTTCGGCGCAATAGGCCCGGGCGCGGGCGCGCTCGGCCTTACTGCGCGGCCAAAGGTGGCGCTCGGGTGCCAGCTCATGTACGTATTCACAAATCGCCAGCGAATCCCAAATTTGCAAATCCTCATGGATCAGCACCGGCACGCGCCCTGAAGGCGAATGTTTGCTTAAAAGACGCGCTGTTTTGGGCGTATCGAGGGGCACCAGTATTTCCGTGAAATCGAGAGTCGAAGTCTTGAGCGCCAGCCATGGGCGCATGGACCACGACGAAAGATTCTTGTCTCCGATAACCAGCTTGAGATTTGCAATTTCAGGCACTTCGCGATCCCCTTTTCACAGCTGTGCAAACGAGCGTCTAATTCTTATCTAAACATAACCACGGGAAGGCCATGGACGGCGTGAAAAGAATTCTTCACAATCCTAGCCCTTCGTCCGCGCGGCTCCGGGTCTTGACCCGGGTGCTGTAAACGTCTCAATATCAAATAGTCTGGGCCGCATGCTCGAGGAGATTCGAATGAGTACCACCGCCGAACAACTCATGACCGCCAATCCCATTGTTTTAGAGTCTTCGATGTCCATTCAAGAGGCTGTCGAAATATTTTCGAAACATAAGATTTCATCAGCGCCGGTTATGACGTCAATGGGAGAAGTTGGCGGACAATTGACCGAACTCGTTTTGGTGCGCGCGCTCGTTCTGCACCAGTTGCAGCCCGACAAATATCAAAAGTTGGCGCAGATTCAAGAATTGCTGGAGACGAGTGTTTTTGTCGAGCCAAGAGATTCGATTTCGGCGGTGATGAAGGCATTGCTCAAATCGAGCAGCCGGCGCGTGATGGTCAAATCCGCCGGCCGTAAGATCTTTGGAATCATCAGCCCAAAAGACATGCTGCGGGTGCTGATCGCGGGGACGCCTTCCGCTGCCGCCGACGATGTGAAGAACGAAATCGCCAAGCTCGGCAGCGCAAAAATTTAAATGCGAAAATTAGTTATGAGCGATTTGGTGCGCCAGCACGATCAGCTGGCCTTTTAGCTCAGCGGCATCTTGCATGGCGTACGGGTCCGCCGGGCGAGTCGTGTTGGCGATGGCGCAGGATTGAGAGCTCAATACCAAGTGCAGCTCAGTATTTTCAGTTCCGGCCGTCAGCAAATCTTGCAGCGAGAACTGGCGGATCATCATCATGCACACGATGGTTTTGTGATCGACTACGACCGGGCTGTCGCCGAGCGCATTTGCCAAATACACCAGGCGTTGTCTGTTACTCGGCGAAAGTTTGAGGGTGGCTGAAGTTTCGTTGCGCTTGTGCACAGTCACGACGCCGGTGTCGGAGAGCGAGACGCTGGCGATGACATCATCTACGTCCGTTGCTTGTGCGACGGTTTTTTCGGCATGGGCCATGGCACTGAAAAAAGTGAGGGCGGCAATCAAAGTTAGCATTTTCATATTCAAAACTCCTAATTGAAGTGAGGTGACTCATAGCCGTTGTCTCGGCATGAGCGCAAATTAGACCTTTTTTGAAATTAGATAAAATTATTTAAAAACGGGGTTTAGAATTAATAAATCTAATAGATTAAATGGCCGAGGCGGGCTTGACCGAGGACGTAAGCCCTTTTACCGTCCAGAGATGCGTACGCCCCGACAATTTGCGATACTGTGTTCCGTTTTGGCACTGACTTCGTTTCCCGTCGCCGGGCAGGGAGTGGGCAGGCTCGCACCCTTCGGCATGCACGGGGCCCAGCTCCACGATCCCGAAAATTGGATCGCGGTGGTCGGAGACAGTGGCACCACCGGCGCCGCAAGCGCTCCGGCACTCGAGCCGACGTTGGCCAAATTGTTTGAGCACTTCAAAACATTTTTCACCGAGCCGCATCTGCGCTCCAGCTTTCCGGTGAAAGAGCCAATGACCCGGGTGTTTTATTCACGCCACGAATATCAGCAGGGCGTCGACTGGTGGAGCGGACTCAAGCGCAACTCGGCGGCGAAGCTGGCACTGATGCTCGATGCGCACGAAAATTCCTTCGCGTACATTGCGGGTCGTGCGCTTGGTGTGGAAGCGCAAGATATCGTCTTGGTCGGGCAGGACGGCGTGATGGTGGATGCCATTCCGGCTCAACTTGGACGCATCTTTGAGATGAAGACCTCGACGCTACCGCCACGAATGTTCATTTCATTCACCGCCAATGACTTGTGCGATGAGGAGGTGATCGAAGAACCGGTTGAGGCGCGCGCCGCCCGTTTTCGCGCGCGGCTCGAACAAGCATGGGAGGAGTCGGCGCCTTTTCTGCGCGCGCACGCCAAGGGCACGCGCATTTCGGTGCTGGCCCCGCTCGACATCGCCAACGTCATCGACAATCGCGAGATTCAAACACAAAAGGTAAACGTCGAAGCGCAAGGCGAAATCACCTGCGGGAGGCTTCGGTCGGGTGAACTGAAGTCCAGTCTGACGGCATGGTTCGTCTTGCGCATGCTCAATCTGATGTGCCCCTCGGTCACCTCCACGCATCCCGGCGATCGCGCCCGTTTGGACAAATTGCGTGCCGTACAGACCGCGTTTATCGGCGTGTGGCAAGAGCAGATCGCACGGCTAAACACTCGCTATGCCAGTCAAGGTATTCGTTGGGAATTTTTGTCCGCGTTGCGAGATGTTCATTTTGGCGCTGGTGATGTCGGAAACGACTGTTTTCACCCCTCCGCTCAAGGTCATGCGAAAATCGCCGACGTGATTTTGCATTCTGGGGATTGACCCCCGGATCCCGCCTTCCTAGACTGAAACCAACAATAAGGGGGATATAAATGAAAATTCTAATTGCATTGCTGATGCTCGGTACCGCTGCCACTGCTTCAGCCGACATCAACTGCCGCAAACAGGTCTCGAACTCCCGGGTCGAGTATACTGATATTCAAAGCTGGCCCGAAATGCTCACTTCGCGTCACTATGAGGATTGCGTCGGCGCGGGTCCCGTTAGCTTTTGCCAAACTGGCCGCATGAATCCGCAATTGGACCATTTTCAAGTTTGCGGCTATCAAATTGATCAACGCTTCGATTGCCAAACGCGCGAAGGTTGGAATCGCAATGGGACCGTGATTGAGACACGCTGCCCACGCTACGGCATCAGAGCCGTGGTGTCGATGGACCCGTTTGGTGCCGGCCGTCTGTACTGTGTGCGCGGTGGACGGGTGGAGCGCACTTGGAATCTTGGACAGTGCCAGTAGCCCGTTCTGTTTTATTTTGAAAGCGTTCGATGTATTGACAGCGCTGACAAAGGTCTTCGACCAAACGGCGGGCGTGGAATCCTTCACGGATATTTCGCGCCCGCGCATCCGCTAAAATTTCGACGACTGGTTTTTCGCTGATATTGCCCAGTGCGATCACGCCCTCTTTGTCGAGGCAGCACGGAACGACAGTTCCATCCGCCAAAATTCCGAAATGTGAAGAGAGTCCGTGGCAACGGCCGCGCGTATGCAGCACCGGCGCTTGCGGATCGGGCCAAACGAATTCGGTGTCAAAGTGTAAATAAAGCCGGCCGCGCAGGCGGTGGCTCTTTTTGCGTTGCACGTCGACGGCGGCGGGCGGGGTACAGTCAAAGCGAGCGGCGACGCGCTTGAGCAGATCGCGCTGATCCTCTACTGAGCCGCGCGTCTCTTGCAGGTTCCACAGGCGAAAGTTGAGGTAAAGATCGGGCCGCTCCAGCAAAGCGCGCTCGCAGTAGGTAAATATGCGCTCGAGATATTCGCCCGGGTCACGCCCAGGAAAATTGTCGGCAAAACTATGCAAAGAGAAATTCACCTGCCGGAAAGCCGGATGCAGCAAGAGTTCACTCTGCTTCTCTCGCAGCAAAACGCCGTTGGTGACGAAGAATATTTTCGCTTGCTCCTCGGCACAGATTTCCACCAGCTCTTGCAAGTGCGGATGCAGCAGCGGATCGCCCATCAAATGGAAGGCGATTTGCTCCGTCAGCGGGGCCACTTGGCGCACGGCTTGGCGGAAGAGTTGCGTGGAGATCAGCTTCTTATCGCGCACGACCTCAGGGCAAAAACTGCACTTGAGGTTGCAGATATTGCTGATTTCAATATGAACTTTGGCGAACTGTTTCACTAATTGACGACGTTGATTTGGCCGGTCATCGCGGCGTGAATTGAACAGTTGTAAAACAACGTTGGCGGAGCACCGGCCGGCACCGCGAAAATCAGTTGGCCGGTCACGTTCCCATTGCCAGTCACGCCACTCGAGTAGGCATTGCCGGTGTTGGTGCCCTGTACGCTCATAATGTAAAATGGATGCCCGCTGACGGAGAGGTTGAATACGTAGGTTAGGCCACGGCTAAGCGTGATGGTTGGATTGTCGGTTCCATTGAACGTGTAAGACGTCGGGGCGTGGCTCGCGGTCACATTGAAAGTCGTCGTCGTTCCGGGTAAGGAATTGCCCGAGTTCACGGGGCTCGATTTTCCACCGCAAGCGGCTAAAAATAGACTGACGGAGAGAACGGAAATCAATTGCTTCATGACGGTCTCCTACTGGCCAGAGTCTATGCAGCAAGACCGGGTTATTGCTAGCCATATTGGGACTTTCGCGGTAGCGATACCGGTCTGAGGGCAACCTATGATTGGAATTGCAAAAGAAACACGCCCCGGCGAGACTCGGGTCGCAGGCACGCCGGACTCCGTCAAAAAACTGATCAAAAAAGGCCACCAAGTTCAGGTGGCACGCGGGGCCGGTGAACAAGCGGGTTACTCCGACGCCGCTTATGAAGCGGCGGGAGCTAAATTGATTGATCCCGCAGCCGCACTCGGCAGCGAAGTGGTTTTGAAAATCTTGAAACCATCGCCCGACGAAATATTGCAAATGAAAAAGGGCGCGATTCTTCTGGCGCTGCTCGAACCGTATAACAACGATGGCACGCTGGCGAAACTCGCCGAAATGGGCGTTAGCGCATTGGCCATGGAACTGATTCCGCGCACGTCGCGGGCGCAGTCGATGGACGTGCTGTCGTCGCAAGCTGGGATTGCTGGCTATCGCGCGGTGATCGAAGCCGCGGCTCACTACGGACGTATGTTTCCGATGGTGATGACCTCGGCCGGTTCAGTGAAAGCGTGTAAGCTCGCCGTGCTTGGTGTGGGCGTCGCGGGTCTGCAAGTGATCGCCAGCGCCCGCCGCATGGGCGCAATGGTGGAAGCCTACGATGTGCGCCAAGAGGTGCAGGAGCAAATTCGATCGCTCGGTGCGAAGGTCATCGAATTGCAATTGGGCGAAGAGGGCAGCGGCAGCGGTGGCTATGCCAAAGAGCTTTCCGCGGGCGCGCAACAGCGCCAACAGCAGGCCTTGGCTGAGAAGTTGAAGAAATTCGACATTGTAATTTCCACCGCCAATATCCCCGGCCGCAAATCGCCGGTCTTGATCCTCGAAGACGCTGTAAAGGGCATGCGCCAAGGTTCGGTGATCGTCGACATGGCGGCGGCCAACGGCGGCAACTGTCCGCTGAGTGAGCCTGGCAAAGTGGTGGTCAAACATGGCGTGGTGATCGTCGGCCTGGCCAACTTCGCAGCGCTGGTTCCGGCAGATGCTTCGAGTTTCTTCGCGCAAAACTTGGTCAATTTGGTCGACATCCTGAACGATCCGCAAGGGCAGTTGAACATGCAAGACGATATCGTGGCGGCGGCCTTGGCTACGCATAAGGGAGAAATATGTCGGCGGCAATGATTGCGATCTACATCTTCGTGCTCTCATGTTTCATTGGTTATTATGTGATTTGGGGAGTAACGCCGGCATTGCATACGCCGCTTATGGCGGTGACCAACGCGATCAGTGCTATCGTCATCGTCGGCGCGATCTTGGTCGCAGGCCAAGAGGGCGCCAGCGAATGGGTTTCGATTCTGGGATTCGTGGCCGTGTTCTTGGCCTCCATCAACATTTTTGGCGGCTTCGTGGTGACCACGCGCATGCTCGCCATGTTCAAGAAGAAGTGAGCCCATGGCATTGAGCAGCGATTTCTTCGCCGGTTGTTACCTCGTCGCCACTATATTTTTTATTTTCGGGTTGAAAGGCTTGGCCTCGCCGCGAACCGCAGTGCGCGGAAATTATTCGGCGATGCTCGGCATGTTGATCGCAGTGGTGGTGACCATGTTCCACCCCGACGTGAAGGCCTATGGCTGGATTCTGGCAGGGCTTGGCCTCGGCGCCGTCGTCGGCACCTTGATCGCGCTGCGTATTCAAATGACCAATATGCCGCAGCTAGTGGCGATCTTGCACAGCTTCGTCGGCTTAGCAGCGGTGTTGGTGGCGTTTGGAACTTACCTCGAACACGCGGCTCACGGTGAGGTGAACTCGGTGATGCTGGTTGAGTTGGCGGCTGGAAGTTTTATCGGCGCTATTACCTTTACCGGTTCGTTGATCGCATTTGGTAAATTGCAGGCGTTGCTCAATTCGGCGCCGCTGCTTTTGCCCGGCCGTCACTTACTCAATATTTTATTGGCGCTGGCGATGCTCGGCTTTACCGTCGACTTTGTGATGAACCAGCATTTGTATTCGTTTGTCGCGTTAAGTGGAACCGCGCTTGCGCTGGGATTTTTGCTCGTACTGCCGATTGGCGGCGGTGACATGCCGGTGATCGTGTCGATGCTCAATTCGTATTCGGGTTGGGCCGCGACCGCGACGGGCTTCACGCTCGGTAACAATTTGTTGGTGACGACCGGGGCGCTCGTCGGTTCGAGTGGTGCCATTCTCTCATTCGTGATGTGCAAGGCGATGAACCGCTCAATCTTGAGCGTGATTCTCGGCGGCTTTGGTGAAACCGGTGGAGATTCTACGGCCGCGCAAGCGGCGGGCAAAGGCGTGAAGTCGGCTTCGGCAGAAGATGCCGCTTTCGTGATGGAGAATTCCTCCAAGGTGATCGTGGTTCCGGGGTACGGCATGGCGGTGGCGCAAGCTCAGCATGCGGTGAAAGAAATGTACGAAGCTCTGCAAGAGAAGGGCATCGAGGTGAAGTTCGCCATTCACCCCGTTGCCGGCCGCATGCCGGGTCACATGAACGTGCTGCTGGCCGAGAGTGAAATTCCCTACGACGTGATTTTCGAAATGGACGAAGTGAACAGCGAATTCTCCAGCGCCGATTCGGTCTTGGTGATCGGCGCCAATGATGTCGTCAATCCGGCTGCGAAGACCGATAAATCGAGCCCGCTTTATGGAATGCCGATCCTCGATGCCTATAAAGCCAAGCATGTATTCGTGAACAAACGCTCGATGAAAGCGGGCTATGCCGGCGTCGACAACGCTTTGTTTTACATGGACAACTGTTCGTTGGTCTTTGGCGACGCCAAGTCGGTGGTCGAAGCCTTCGTTAAATCTTTACGCGGAACGGGCCACTAAAAGATGAACGCACTGATCGCCGGTGCCAGTGGCTTCGTTGGCGGCGAACTTCTCGCTTTGCTTTTGCGCGACGGCCGTTTCAAGAGCGTGACCAGCGTCGGCCGCCGCACACTCGACGTGCGGGCACCCAAGCTCGAGCAATTGCAGGCCGATCTCGGCGCGATCGGTGATTTGCCCGCGGCAGACATCGCGTTCTGCGCGCTCGGCACCACGATTAAGAAAGCCGGGTCGCAGGACGCGTTTTATCAAGTCGACCATGATTACGTTTTGAACTTTGCCGCCGCCGCTGAACTTGCGGGAGTGGCGCGCTTTCTCTTGGTCAGCGCCTTAGGCGCCGACGTGCGCTCGCGCATCTTCTACAGTCGCGTGAAGGGTGAGACCGAGCGGGATGTGGCGGCGGTTGGATTTGAATCCTTGCACGTTTTTCGCCCGAGTCTATTGCTGGGCAAGCGCAAAGAGGCGCGCTTCGCTGAGAAATTATTTGTCGGATTGGAGCCTTGGTACCGGCCACTATTGATTGGGCCGTTGCAGAAGAGCAGGCCGATTCAAGCCCGTCAGGTCGCGAAGGCCATGCTTGAGAAAGCCTTCGCGCCCGTAGTCAGGACCGAAGTGGTCCTGAACCATCAGATGTTTTAAAAATTCACGCCAGCCGAGATGCGCACATATGGACCGGAGAGATCTAAAGCCAGGTCGCTGCCGGTAGATGTGGTCACTTTGCTGCCCGTGGGATCGGTCAGAGTCGTAGCCTTGAGTGCCGTGTAACCGATTTCGCCACCGACAATCAGCATCGCGATTTTGGCTCCGCCTTCCACTCCTAAGCCGTAAGAGGGTCCAAACTTTGCGGTGTACTTCGTGGTCGTCCCGCCGGACGTCTGCGTGTAGGTACCAGAGTTGCTGACACCGAGGTGTGCGAGCACGCCAAAATATGCCAGCGTATTGATGAAGCGGTATCCGCCGAGCAGAGAGACGCGCGTTGCCTCGAATTTGGCGTCGACCCCGATGGCCGAAGCCGTACCGGTGTTGATCATTTCGTAGCGGGCACCGAACTCCACCGGCATGATGGGCATGACGAAAACTACGTCCAACCCGAGATCAGACGGAGCTTTCAAGGCCGGGTAGCCGGCGATGAGCTTGTCGGTTTCGCTATTGAAACTTTTCGGCGCCGCGAGCATGGCATAGTTCAGGCGCACATCGAATTCGGCGAAGGCCTGGCTGCAGGTAAACATCATTAATAGAGCAATGGCTATGCGCTTCAACATGGATCCTCCTGGGATGTTTGTACACTCCATTAGGATAACCAATCTCGAGTGCGCGCGCAAAGGCGCGCGGCAAATCAGGTCGGCCTAAGATCTTGGTCCAGCTTTCACTGCCTTAGGCTTTGCGCAGTTCTTTTAGGAACCTTTCGAATTTATCCGGCGTCATGGCGCCCACCTTGACGCCGACGATGGTCCCATCTTTGGCGCCAATCAGCGTAGGAATGCTACGCACTTCAAATTGCTTGGCGAGATCGGGCTCGTCATCCGTGTTGATACGGGCAAAGGTGACGTCTGGGTTTTTCTCTGCCGCCGCTTCATACACGGGCGCAAAGGCTTTGCAGGGGGCGCACCAGGGAGCCCAAAAGTCGATCAGCATGAGCGGGTGGCGCTCGATCTCGTCGTCGAAATTCGCATTGTTCAAGTCGAGCATCGGCATTGCGGCTTCCCCAGTTTGGGTTGTAATTTCTTTTTTGCCTCAAGCCGCACGGACATTCAAGAAACATAATTCTTCGGCGGGTCTTTTGGGCTGGGTCTGAATGTCCAGATTAGGGCGTGCGTTCCTCGGTTTTTGCCTCCTGAAACGTGCGCGGGTGCAACATTGATAAGTGACATCCATGGACGGAGGTCGTCGCGATGAAGTTTATTGTTTATGCCTGCATTTATTTTCTTAGCCTGCCGATTCTAGCGGGCCCACTCAAAGCCAAGGTCGTATATGGCAATGACGATCGTCAAGATTTGTACGATGTACAGAATCCAAATTTTCTGCAGCTCGCGGATTCGACTGTTGCGCTAGTTCATAAATACGATGTCCAGATTTCGGGCGGCACGGCAAACTTGAGCCTCGATCCGTACGGAAGTCAGCTCGGCCTCTGCACCGACGAACCATTTTATGATCAAAGCACACTTGCGTTTTGCAGCGGTTTTCTGGTCGCACCCGATACAATCGTGACCGCCGGGCACTGCATAACCTCGAGCGTGGACTGCGCGGAATCCTACTTTGTCTTCGGCTTCGGCATAGACCGTCGTGGCAGTTCCACCCCTACGGTGTTGCCGGCCTCCGAAGTATATGAGTGCAGTCAGGTGCTCATGACCAGCGAGAGTCCAAACGCCGATTTCGCGGTGATCAAACTGAGTCGCGCCGTTCTCGGACACGTGCCGCTCAAAGTGCGCACGCAAGGTTCGATCGGGCAGGGTGAAGACGTCACTATAATCGGACACCCGATGGGCTTACCCACTAAAGTGGCGGGCGGCGCGCGCGTACGCAGCGTCGTGGGAACCACGTTCGTTTCGAATCTCGACGCATACGGTGGCAATTC
>JAYWAE010000423.1:0-8357 GCA_043782715.1 Pseudobdellovibrionaceae bacterium
GCAAGATCACGGTCGCACACGCCGCCGTGCAGAGCGAAGGATTTGTCGTCAACACCGATGGCCCGATTATTCAGCGCGTGGGCAAAGATGTACTTGTAACGTCGGTCCCGCACCTTGAGCGTCTGATGCTCGAAGGGCAAATTATTCGCCAAGCCCAGATTGACCTCAAGACCCTCGATATCGATCTCAAAAAATCGCCCAGCGTGCAGCTGAGCTATCGGCCGATCGTGGGAATTTCCGGCGGTCCAGTGATCCTAAAGGGACGCGTGGTGGCGATGAACTCCTTCGCCGATCCCGGCACTTTCAAACAGACGTGGGCCCTCGAACTGCAACCTGGGATTCAAAATTTCGCACGCCCCTAAATACCGTTGACCGCTTCCGGCTGCCAGCCCACAATGGAAGCAAATCTACCTGAGGGGTCACCGTGTCTGAAGATATGAAAGCTGAAATTGAACGACTAAAAGCTGAAAACGCCGCCCTTAAAACCAAACCAGATCGCGGAACATTGAGCATGAAGGTCAGTGAAAAGGGCGCGCTCTCGATTTACGGAATGGGCCGCTTCCCCGTCACCCTTTACAAAGAACAGTGGCTCAAGCTGATGGGCATCTCTGAACAAATCAAAACGTTCATTAAAGACAACGACAGCCGTCTTAAAACCAAAGAATAATTTTAGTCCGCAATGTGGCGCCGGCTGCGTTCTCTTAATTTAACCACGTGGATCGTCGTGGCGCTGATCCTGGGCGTTGTGATTGGCGTTTGGTTGCCCGACGTCGCGCATGCGATCAAGCCGATCCGCCTGCTTTTTCTCAACGGCGTAAAATGCATAATCGCGCCGCTGATTTTTGCCTCGATCGTTTGTGGAATCAATTCCAGCGGCGGGCTGGGAACACTCGGCCGTACTGGACTGCGTGCGATTCTTTGGTTTGAGTTCGCCACCACGGTTGCCTTGGCCATTGGTCTTTTTTTCGTGAATTGGCTGCGCCCCGGTGATGGATTAACGGTTGGTCAGGCGCCGAGCGCCGAACTCGTGCAGGCGACACAGGCCAAGTTGACCATGGCTGGATTTATCGAACACCTACTGCCGACTAATTTTATCGAAGCCGTCGCCAAGGGCGATGTCTTGCAGATCGTGCTTTTTTCAGTGATTTTCGGCGTCGCGGTTTTGCAGAGCGGAGAAAAAGGCAAAGCTGTTCTCGCCTTTTGCCAAGGCCTCAACGATGTCATGTTTAAATTCACCGAAGTCATCATGGCCTTGGCGCCGATCGGAGTCGGCACTGCACTCGCAGGATCGGTTGCGGAACATGGATTGGAAGTTCTGCTGCCGATGGCAAAGATGGTCGGCACGCTTTATCTCGCACTAGTCGTATTTGTCGTGCTCGTGCTGATACCCGGTCTGGTCATTGCCAAAGCCAACGTCATGGCTTTTATCCGCGAATTGCGTCCGAGCGTTGCACTTGCCTTTGCCACGACTTCGAGCGAATCCGCTTTCCCCAGCGCCCTCAGGTCGCTCGAGAAAATGGGCGTGCCGAACCGTATCGCCAGCTTTGTTTTGCCGCTTGGTTATAGCTTCAACTTGGACGGATCGACGCTCTACCTGGCAATCGCGTCGGTGTTTATCGCGCAGGCCGCGCATGTTGAGTTGTCCATCCCTACGCAGTTGACCATGATGCTCACGCTGATGCTGACCACCAAAGGCGTGGCTGCGGTTCCGCGCGCTTCGCTGGTCGTACTCTCGGCCACACTCGTCACGTTCGGCCTGCCGCTCGAAGGCATCGTGTTGATCATGGGCGTAGATGAATTCATGGATATGGCGCGCACGGCGACCAATCTCTTTGGCAACTGCGTTGCCACGCTTGTGGTCGCGCGCTGGGAAGGCGAAAAGCTTAAACCCGGCTTTCAGCGCAGCGAACCCAAACGCTCGCGCCGCTCATCTTAAGCGAGGGTTTGTCTCAAATTGGTGCGTCGGTTTTTTGGTCATGCGCCTACCCTAACAAAATGTGAATACGATTTGGGCGGCAAAGTGCCTTTATTTGGCCCGCCGCTTGGCTTAGGCATTGCTCCTTCAATACGGAAACTACGGGGGAATTATGCAGCATCTTAAACTCGCTCTTATCATGACCGCCATGTGCATCGGCCTGACTGGATGTACCGGTTGTTCCAATGACGACAAAGCGAATAGCAAAGCCACGAACGAAGCCATCACCAAGTGCATGTGGGATGAGTCGGGCAAGTGCCAGCAGGGCGCTAAAGAGGCAATCCAAGCCGGCACTACTAATGGTAAAGTCGACGAGCGCGCCATCAAGGACCAACTCAAGAAAGTCGCCGCCGGTACCGCCGCCGTTTGCGACAACAGCTTGTCTGACTGTCACGAATTCGAGGCTCCCGCTCGCGACGTAGCCAGCAACGCGCAAACAAAAGATCCGGTCATTCCAAGCTCGATCGCCGAGCCAGTGGTGAATAGCGTTTCAGGCGGAGGAAACACTTCTTCCGCCTGGTAAAGCGGTTCCCTACAGGTTCTTGAGCGGCGTCATCCAACCGAACGGATCCGGCAAGTGGCCGCTTTGAATTCCCTTGATACTCTTACTCAACCATTGGCTAAGCGCGCCGGTTTTCCCGTTGCCGATGATAAGCGTTTCGGATTCGTAGCCAAGTTCAATGATGGGTGCCACGACTGCAGCCGTGCCGGTGCCGAAGGCTTCGGTTAGGTTGCCGGCCTTGTGCTCTTCGATCACCTCTTCGATTGTGATATGGCGCTCACTCACTTTTTTTCCGGAGTGGCGGAGCAGGTGCAAAATCGATTCGCGCATTCCACCGGGGAGAATGCTGCCGTTCAGTTCCGGAGTGACGACTTCGTCTTTGAATCCAAAGAACACGTTCATAGTTCCGACTTCTTCGATGCCTTGGCGCTCGACGTCCAGCCACAGCACTTGATCGTAGCCGGCTTTTTTAGCCAGCTGGGCCGCGCGTAAGCTGGAGGCATAGTTGCCGCCGGCCTTAACCGCTCCGAGACCGCCAGGCGCCGCACGCAGATCTTCGGTTTCCACCCATATGCGCAGCGGGCGCTCTTTGACCGAATAATAGGAACGTACGGGCGAGAGCAAAATATAAAATAAGATCTCTTTGGCCGGCCGCACGCCTAAAAAGGCTTCAGTGCCGATCAAAGTGGGACGGATGTAGAGTGAGCAGCCTTCATCCGGCAAAACCCATCGGGCATCGGTCGTGATCAGCTCACGCAGGCCCGCCATAAATAAATCTTGTGGAGGCGCTTCGAGACAAAGACGTGCGGCTCCAACCTGCATGCGGCGAAAATTGAACTCGGGTCGAAACAGGGAAATGCTGTCGTCGGGCTGTAGAAAGGCCTTCATGCCTTCAAAGAGCGCTTGGCCATAGTGCAGAACCGAAGCGGCGGGATCGAGAGCCAAGGTTCCGTACTTCTCGATTGTCGCGCTATGCCAGCCGCGTCCATCACTGTATTTGCAGTGAAACCAATGGTCCGTGAAGTGTTTGCCGAATTCCAAATCCTTGGATGAAGGCAACGGTTTGGGGGCCGGCGACGAGTTGTGCTGAATCTTCAGGCTGCTCTCAGTGGCTCGGTGAACGGTCGTTTGAACTTCGGTGTTTTGCATGGCCGAGTCCTAACACGAAGGTTTTCTGACGCCAACTGAGAAGCCTATTCAGGCGGCCGTTCGCGGGCCTGGACGAAGTATTTGAAGGCGAACAAAACCCCGTAATGATTCGAATCTTCATGTTTCTTAGGCGTCACCGAGTAGGAATAGCGGCCGTCGATTACGAATGCTGCGCGGTCTTTGTGCCATGGCTCGTATTGCACGGACACATCAAACCCGTATTCGGTCGTATCACTCGCCGATGTCGTGGGGTGCTCGAGGACGCCGAATTCGTCGTGCACCGTTCTCGGACTGCCCATTGAATAGGACGAAAAGAACCCGACGGCCGCCGAATATTTGACATTGAACCAGTAGCGGTAGCCCATGGAAATATACATGCGCTTGACCTTCTCAGTCAGCACGCGCCCGTCCTCCTTTACGGAGAAGGGATTTTGCAGATAGAAAAAAGCGATTTCCAGCCCACCGTAACTGTTGAGGTCCCCCTCTACGATCAAGCCGGGCGACACCAGTAATTGGGGCTTCCAATAATGATCGATGGCCTCGGTCTGATAACCCATCCAGCCGAACGCGGCGTGAATGTCGCCATCAACCGGCTGGTGCGCGGCAGCCGGGATAGCCAATCCCAAAATACTGGCGCACACTATCGACCTGATGTTGAACCGGTTCATTACACCTTTTCTCACTTTGCCACTTTTCTGCGGGCTAAACGCTCACGCCGGTCCGTCGCCCAATGTCGCCGAGGGCGCTGGATCGGCCTCGCGCACAATCGAAGAACGCTCGATCTCGATTTCAAAGGCCATCACCAACAGCATCGACAGTACGGCTGAGACCATTGATATCACTCTCGCCGGGAAAAAGTACACCAAGAAGGCCAACGAATCGAGCCTCACCCTCAACCAATATGTCACCTGGATGGAAGGCGGCAAAGTCAAAATGTCGACGGACTTTGGGCTCAATTTACGCATGCCCAACTTAGAGCGGCGTTGGCAGTTACGCTTCACCAGCTTTGATGAAGAAGAAGAAAACCGTGACGTCAGTCAGCAACGCGTCCGCACCCGCCCGCGCGTGGTCGACTACGGAGCTTCACTTCTGTTTTTTGAGAAGCTCGGCAAAATCAAAACCACTTTTCAGCCCCGCTTACAGCTCAAAAATCCGCTCGATATGCGCTACGTGTTGCGTTTTGAAAGTTCCGCTGAGTCGAAAGGCATGCGCCTTTTGCCGCGCTTTGATTTCTTCGCCGATCCGCGCAAGGGTACGGGCGAATACTTTGGCGTCGATTTGTTGATCGAATTGAACAAGCACTCGGATTTGACTCTGCAAAATACCGAGGAGTATCAGGACAAAGCGAACTTGTTCACGACCCAGCACGGCCTGTCGTATGACCACTCGCTCACCGACCGCAAAGCCGTTGGCTGGTCCTACTCGGTCGTCGCGACCAATCACAACTATCACATGTCTTCCGAAACTGCCGCCCTGATTTACACGGAGCAGATTATCAAGAGTACACTCAAGTACACGCTCACCCCATTCCTGACTTTTGGTAAAAGCGAGCACTTCAAAGGTAAGGCCGGCATTACGCTCAATATTGAACTGGTGTTCTAATCTTAAGCATGGATATTGCTGCATCGTCCATATGGCCTACGCTTTCGTACTTTTTTTGAACGTAGCTTTTGCCCAGCCGGTGACACTGGCTCCGTTGGGTAAGCACTATCCGGTTCTGGTGCTTGAAAAAAATGAAAACCCGCAGAATCTGCTGGTGGCCTACGTCCAGCTCGACAAAGAATGCCGGTTTTTGAGTAGCCCGCACGATGATAAACAACCCATGTTTGACTACTACTGGCTGATGGACGGCGCTCGTTATAAACCAGTGCATCCCATGATCAAATCCGGCATCGGCTCGCGCTTGAAGTTTAAATCTCGCGACGCCAGCGGCCGGGCCTTCACCTTGCGCTTCACCGACCTGCGCGAGCTGCAGCAAGATCTGCATACGAACGACATCCAGGTTCTCGCGCGCCGCGAGGGCGTAGACTGCGCGGTGGAAGCCCATATCGAGCTTGGACCCTCGGACGGCCATCGCATTTTGCGCCTCAGCCGCATCTATAGTGAATCGTCCAAATCGTTTTTGCCGCCGTTTCGCAAAATCCGCTCCGTAAGGTTAAAAGGCGTGCTCCAGACTGGCAGCACGCCCTTCGCTCGTACGTATCCCGCACTTTGATCCTCGGTCCGCACAAAAAGTTGTACGGACCGAGGTGAAACGCTATTGTGTGCGCATGCTCGAATTGATTCCGTTTGCCGCCGGCGCCGCCGATATAAGGATTGAGGCTTCCTTCGTCCCTCTTAGGGACGGACTGCATGTGGAATTCCGCCTGCGCGACCCCGGGGCGTGGGTGCTCGACACTCTGGCGCCCGGCGAGTACACGGCGGACCACCTTCAACGCACCGATGGACTGTGGAAGACGACTTGCTTTGAAGTCTTCTGGGGAGTGCGCGGCCAACCGGGCTATTGGGAGCTGAATCTCTCCCCCAACCAGGCGCAATGGAATTTGTATCACTTTGAGGGACTGCGCCAGCCGGCACCTCCGCGGCCCAGCAATGACTACCGCGTGCACCGGCTCAGCCGCACTAGCGATACGCTGCTTTGCGAACTGGAAACTTCGCAACCACCGTCTGAACTGGAAAGGAGCCTATGCGCCGTCGTGCGCTTGCAAGACGAAACGCTTTACTATTCTGAAAGGCATGCCAGCGCCAAACCCGACTTTCACAATCGCTCGGCTTGGTCGCAGTCCGTCATCCAAGAAACTTCATTCGCGTTTAAAAAAAACCCTAGATAGGATTTTTGCAGCAACTTAAATTAGGGAGGATTGCGTGAGTGGATTGGCCGCTATTGTTTTAATTTTGGGTACCGCGCCTGCTTGGGCCGGAAACCGTTCGCATCAGGGTACGATTGAACAACAGCGCCATGCGAGTGAATGGAACCGCGCGCACGCACTAGCGCCCCGTCCGCCCGCCACTTGGGACGTAGCAGAGCCCTTTGCTGAGTCCGAGAACTCAGGTTTCGTCGCCATCAGCGGTGACGACAATTTTGAACTTCCCGGAGTGCGCGAAGCCATCGCAAAAAATCTGCCCGCAGGTGTGTCACTGGTGATTTTTGTTGGCAATGCGTCCGACGTTTCGGCTTTAAAGGCTCTCTACAGCCAGTACACTGGCCCGGATCAATTGAAATTTCTGGTCACTCCGATGAGCTACAGCGCCGATCCCATCTGGGCGCGTGACTCCCTACCCGTGCCCGTACATATGAAGGCTCAGCCGAGCGACAGCACCCCTCGTTTCGGCTTAGTCGACTCGCGCTACCCGCAAAATTTCGAACCCGACGCAGTCGTATCTCAAGCCCTCGGCCTCGGCATGGTCGACACCGGCCAGTATTTTCGCGGCGGCAATATGCTGGCGGATGGAAATGGCAATTGCTTCTCCGAAAACGCCAGCGAAGTCGCCAATCTGAGCGATGCCGAAGCGTTTTTCAAAAATTACTTCGGTTGCAGGACCGTAACGTTGCTCAACCACGAAGGCGGCATCGGCGACATCGACGAGCGCATCAAGTTTCTCGGCGGCATGGATGTACTCACCGACAATGAAAACTATGCGCAAATCTTGGCGTCCAAAGGGTATACGGTCCACCGCATTCCGAGCACCGGCGCCGACATGGAGACCTACATGAACTCGCTGATGGTCAACGGCACGGTCTTCGTTCCACAAATGGGCCGCACCCAACTCGACGCCGACGCCTTAACCGCGTACCGGGCCATGGGCCTCACCGCCGTCGGCGTTTACACACACGAACTCGCCGTGCAGGGCAACGGGAACATCCATTGCATCACCATGAATTACCCTCCGGGAATGTTCACGGCCAGTCCGCTTGGCGGCGACTTCGTGCAATTCAAGTAACCGATCGCTTTCGCTTGAAAAACCCGCTTCGAGTCCGAAGTGGGTTTTTTTTGGGTAAGGGCTACTTGTGATTCCGCTTATTGCTGAAAACTGCTGATTCGTGTTGAAAAAGTTGGGTGCGTGCCGGTAACAGCATCAGCATCGAATACGGCTCAGTTCAGTTACGCAACCTACATAGACCTCCACCTCCACATCCCCATCCACATCCGCATTCGCTGAGCCTGCAGGGACCGTGAACGCGGAGTGCATTTGGTTGCGAAATGCTACCTTGATGCTTTTTTAAGAAGTCTCGCATCTAAATTATGGCACGGTTGAACTGCGAGCTCGATAGAACCTACGAAAGCGCAAAGGGTCGACTGTTAAATATCTATCTTTTTGCCGCGTCCGATTAGAGTGGCCTTGAGCTTGGCTTGGTAAATGCCAAGTATTTGCTCCGCAACGGTTTGGCCTTCGAGGATCGCGAGTGCGTGGGCGATGGCTTCTAGAGTCGCCATTCCGCCCTCTTTGGGCTCGCGCCGCAATCTTGGGGCGTATGGGTCGAAAGGGGTGGAGAGTTTTACGCGCGGTACGGTGGCCAACTCAGGATGACGAATGGCTACTTTCGCAGCTTGCCGCCAATTGCCGTCGGGCACGAATAGGCGCACGGGCCGGCCGTCGCGCTTAAAATCATTTAAGTCGTCCGCGTCATCAGACGGATAAAGCAGCAGATCCTGATAGCCACCGCCGAGAAGTGCGCTGACATCGACCCGTTCGGTGCTCTCTCCGCGCACGACCAGGTGCGCGTTGGTC
>JAYWAE010000424.1:0-3171 GCA_043782715.1 Pseudobdellovibrionaceae bacterium
ATGACCTCGCCTTTGATCGGGTAACGCTGACCCGTCTCTTCGTGAACTAAAAATAGGCTGGCCGGTGTGACACTCATCCTAAAGGTAAATTTCGGATAATATTGAGGACTTCTGCACTGGACCTTCGCCTGATTTACGAGGTACAACTAAGAGTCATGTCCGCTACGACGCCTACCGCTAAAATCAATGCCGTGCGCACGCCGTTGCTTGAATTGCACCGCCTTCTGCTGCTTTCCCTGAAGAAGGATCATGAAACATTAGCTGGACGTGTACTGAACCCCGCTGAATGGTTTCAGACTCTGCTCTCGAGTCCTGAGTATCAGTGGGTTAAACCGCTCAATTCCCTAATGGCTGACGTCGACGCGCTCTCTGAGTTGAGTAAGATCGGGGATCGAGATATGGCGATCCTGCGCCACCATTTGGAAACTTTGTTTTTCAAAGATGATGAGGATGTCACCTCGTTCAACAGCCACTACCGCAAAGCCTTTAGTCAGCACCATGAACTGGTGCTTTCCCATGGCCAGTTGAAAGAAGCCGTGGGTGTGTTGCCGGCCGAAAAGCTTCCCCTGAATAGCGATGAAATTCGTGTTGGCTGGCACAAGATAGGCGCGAGTAAGCGCAAATTGCTCAACTAAAAAACACGACCAAGAGCTAGCCTTGTTTCACCAGGGGGCGCTTTGACTCCCTATATGTCCAGCTTTACTCTGAAAGTGGAAGGGTTGGGCGATGACGGTAGCGAAAATCGGTGACATCAAAATTAGGTTGGCGCGTCCGGGTGACGTTTCGGAAGTCGCCAATGTACACGTCAACTCTTGGCGCGAGACTTACCGGGGCTTATTGCCCGCGGAATATCTCTCGGCTTTGAACTTCCGCAAAAAAATCGATGCTTGGCAAAAGGTAATTTGCGACACCAAACGCTTCGTCGTATTCGTGGCGGAAGATCGCGTGGGTGTCATCGGCTTTGCGACGTTCGAAGCCGCGCGCGATGCCTCGTGGGAGCAGTACGGCGAAGTCACCAGTATTTATTTGCTCTCGCGCTTCAAAGGCCGCGGTGTCGGCCGTGCGATGTTGCAAGCGGGAATGCGCGAACTGCGCAAACGCAATTTTCAACAGGCCTATTGCTGGATCCTCGAAGGCAACCCGAGCGTGCATTTTTACGAAGCTTCCGGCGCGGCTTTCAGCGGCCAAAGCAAAGACGATGAAATCGGCGGGCAGAAGATCAAAGAGCTCGCTTACGTGTGGAATAGTCTCGACAAATTTTTGTAAACCCGCACAATTGAAACTATGAAAAACCTGGCGCGGCTGGGCTGCTTGGCCCGCTCCGCGGTTTATTTTTTAGTAGGAGTACTGGCGTTGCTGGTGGCAATGGGTAACCGCTACGGCCAAACCACCGACACAAGGGGCGCATTGCGCGTCGTCCTCACGCAACCCTTCGGCGCATTTGCTCTTATCGTATTGGGCACCGGCTTGGTGGCCTACGCCGTTTGGCGGATTGTGCAGAGTGTGCAAGATCGCGATCGCTACGGCCGCGGTATCTTCGGACTTTGCGCGCGTGCCGGATTTTTTCTGAGCGGGGTGGCGCATGCCTTTCTGGCTTTTTATGCATTCAATCTCACGTTCAATTTTGCCATTGGTTCCGAATGGGGAGAGCGCATTGTGGCCAAATGGGTGCTGATGCATCCGCTCGGCAACTATGTACTCGAAATCGCCGGCGCCGTCGTGATTGCCTGCGGAACCGTTCAGTTTGCCAGCGCCTTTAGTGGAGCGTTCTTGCGCGACCTGCGCATTCCGGGCCGGCGCGCGCGCTGGATAGTTCCTCTTTGCCGTTTCGGTTTGATCGCACGCGGGATTGTATTTGTGATCATCGGTTCGTTCTTTTTCCAATCTGGATGGAAAATGCGCAGCCGTGAGGCCGGCGGTTTGAGCAAGGCGTGGGAGACACTTCATCAGCAGCCGTTCGGCGGCGTTCTGCTCGGGTCCGTGGCGGTGGGATTTATGGCCTTCGCAGTGTTTGGATTTATCGAGGGGTTTTACCGCAAGACGGTTTGAAGGCATCGTGGCGTACGGGCGTTTGATTTGTCCGGTTACGTGCGAGAATTTATTCAATACATTTGATTGTGCATCGGCGAAGGCTGTCCGTCCGTGAGAGGGTTACATTTCCGCCGTCCGCGGCAGAAATGGCAAGGGGGCGGAAAGGAAGGCTTGGCGCGCGGAGGAGTGTGGGCAGCAGGAGACACAGGTAACAGATTGGATGTCCTTCGCAATGGTTTCAGTTTTGAAATTTGGATTTTTGTTCTTCTCTTCTAATTTCTTCCATTCGGGTTCTGATTTCTGATCTTCTTCATCTTTTCTTCTCTTTCCGCTCCCATGAATTTTAATGGATTTTTGACCTTATCCTCGCTGCCGCGGATGGCGGCGAGGTAAGCCTCTCACGGACGGACAGTGTACGTGGCCAATCGTCACAGCGATTGTCGAAGACGTGAACCTCGGCACTGTCACGATTCAACTCACCTCGGTACAATCCAAATGCAATTGCACTGAACCAATCGAATCCTAGCCAAACTGAAACCCACCACCAAGTCCACCACTCAAAAATAGAGCACCGCAACTTCGGCGCAAAAGTGACTCTTTGTTTACACAAAGCTCAGGCCAGGAGACGCGTGATCCGGTTTCTCTTTTATATTGTCAAAGATCCGCAAATTTAAACCCGAGAAATTCAAACCGTTTCAGTTAAAAAATCGGCTAAGTCTAATTGTGCAAAAATCAAATCGAGCGACTTCGTATTGCCGAAGAAAGAACAAGCGCATATAAACCCGAAGAAAAACCAAACGCATACAATTCTACAGATCAAGAATTTGGCCTTTTCGAAAATTCGAAAATTGAAACGGTAATCGTTCATAGTCCCGCCGCGCTTAACTCCTCTCTACGCTCAACGGTTTTTATTAAAAATCGCCAGAGATCATTTCACACCTAAGACAAAAATTCACGCGATAACAAAACTAAATTTGTTTTCTTCTCAAAATAATTTTGTTAACACAGATCACTTGGCCACGACCCTAAACTTGAGGTGAGCATGACAAACTCGCAATTGATTCAAAAGCTAGTTGGACTGGTAAAGCGTGAAACTGAAATCACTCTCGAAGTGATCAAGCATTTTCAGGAAGTCGAGGA
>JAYWAE010000425.1:0-8338 GCA_043782715.1 Pseudobdellovibrionaceae bacterium
TGCATGGAGAGCTTTTGATTGTCCACTTGCGATTTGATGGCATCGGTTCCGGTGCGCAGGCTGGCTGTGACGTAGAGAAGCAAAAAGATCGTACTCAAGCCGAGGAACAGATCGGAGTACGACGTCCAAAAACTGTCGCCACCCGAATGTGATCCCGCGCGTCTGTTGTGATCGAAAGCCATGCCCTGTGCCTCCCTAGAAGCTCTTCTCACATTGCTCTTCGACTTATATATGCTCGAGATAAAGGGCGGCCGGTAATTGCCGGGCTAAGGCCTAGTCTAGATGAGTGAGCCCGGCTTGGCCGGGTCACTGGCGACGCGTTAAGTAGTTTAAACTCGCTCGGGAAAAGGGGCCAGAAGAGGGTGCGGCATTGGTCGAGTACCTCCGCATTCACGGTAGGCGAATAATTTCGCATTGAGTTGCCAGCCAGGCTCCGATTTGAGAGAAGTTTGCTATGATTCAGGAAACCGATGCGCCGCCGCTTACCTATACTAAATTAATTTATGAGACCGTGGTTCGTGAAAAATCCGCCACCCTGCGCGCGCGCCAGATACTAGTGAGCGCGCTACTGACCGCGATTGTCGCCGTTTCGGCGCTGATCGCGGCGGGCTGGCTGGTACTGGCCGTGAGCGGCATCGGCGTTTCGCTTTCTTACGGAGTGCTCGGCGCCTGCGGATTGCATTTGCTCGTTATCGGCCTGGCGCTGGTCGGTGCGGCCGCGCAAATTTTGGTCCACACGTTTGCGAAATCCCGGCTAGAAGAGTTCGAGGACCATTGGAGCGCGATTCATCAAGCGGCCATCGCGGCGCCCGAAACCGTGCGTTCACGGTACGACCGTCTGGTCGCCGCCACTCCCTTGATCGAAGAAAAATGGCGGCAGAAAATGCGTCTGGTGAATTCGGCGGCGTGGATTCTCGGGGGGCTCACTGCGGCTCTGTTTGTGATCTCGCTTGCCGCAGATATCTACATCGGCGCCAATCTCGAATATTCGGATGCCTGCGAGGACGCCAACTACACCGCAAACGTTCCGGCAGCGCCACCCCGGCCCTTTGTCCAAATCAATTCGGCTTTATTATATAAGGAGAAGGAGTTGCTCCTACAAGTTCTCGCGCATGGACCGGGTCAAAGAGCAATTCCCCATGTCACCCGCGCGGTGACGGCCAGATCCAATTTTCCGTTACGCGCGAATTTGTCGAGCGCCTCCATGGCCGCCGCGTCGAATTCGGCGGCCTGATCTGTTCCCATTCGGTCGCGTGAGAAGCCGTTGCGCGAGTGAAACGCTTCGACCAAATCCTGCGCCGATTGCCGGAACTTAACCGGCGCCGTCCAGCGATCGCCCGCGATTTTAAAACGGCCAGTCCGCCGCAGCTCCTCAATCAAATCGTAACGTTGATAACTTCGGTTGGTGGAAAACGTGTTGATGATCTCTTGCAACTGCTTGGTCCACCAAGTTTTTTCGGCATACTCGCGCTCGACTACGGTGAAATAGGCATTTGGCTTCAGCCATTCGCCTAAACGGTCGAACACGACATTCCAATCCAACCAATGAAAGCTGTCAGCGGCCGCGATCAGATCGTACTGCGTGGCCAGCGATGCCGACTCCACGCTTGACTCAATCCACGTGATGTTTTCAATTTCGTCAGCCCGGTGCCTCGCCTCTTTGATCATCGCGGGCGAAAAATCAATCGCATCGACATGACCTGCGAACCGGCAAAGGCCGAGAGTCAAATCGCCGGTACCACAACCCAAATCGGCCACCCGGGGTGCCGGCACGCGCGCCAGTTCGGCGAGAATTTTAAAGGTCTCCTCCGGATAAGGCTCCCGATGGCGATAGGCGCGCACGATCGACAGATCTTGGTATTGGGCGGCGTACTCAGGTGTGAGGCCAGATGGCTTGGCGATCGGAGGGCTCACTTAGTGCTCCTTAGCGTAACCGGGCGCTGATGATTTTATCGCCGCGTTCAAGTCTGTCAATGACGTCGAGGCCTTTCACGATTTTGCCAAACACGGTGTACTGGCCGTCGAGATGGGGCGTCGGCAAATGGGTAAAGAAAAGCTGCGAACCACCGGTGTCAAACCCCTGTGACCGCGGCATCCCCAGTGTGCCGCGCTCATAAGCGATTGCATTGATTTCGGCTCGTACGGAGTAACCTGCATCACCGGCACCGGTACCATCCGGATCCCCGCCTTGAACGACGAAATTGGGCACCACACGATGCCAAATCAACCCATCATACGCTTGCTTTTTGACCAAGCCGACCAAACTCGCGACGTGAATAGGTGCGCTCTTGGCGTAGCATTCAACGGTGAAATCCCCGCGTTCGGTTTTAAAAACGATCTTGGGATTTTTCTTGAACGTCAGTTCGCGATAAGGCGAAAAGCTCATCTCGCCGTCGCGAAGCGCCGGCAGGTCCGCCACTTTGCGCGCCTCGAGCGCGCGCCGGGCTTTCATCTGAACGCTGCGGTCGGGGTCTTTTTCCAAAATCTGTTTTAAATAGCCCGTGGTCGTGGCGTTGTCGGTCTTGGCCAAAGTGTCGGCAATGTCCTGGCGCATTTCTATCCACTTGCGTTCGCTGCTGGCGGCGTAAGTCTTCCACAACAAATCGGTCACCTCCGATTCTTTGCGATCCTTGAGCGCGCCCTCAGCCGTCCCACGCTCGATCAAGGCTGCAGATGCAAGTGTTTTCTTGAGCACCGCAAATGCACTGGAAGAGGGAATGGTGAACAATGCGTCGAGTGCGGCCCCGCGCACGTTGACCTCGGGATCTTGAGTCAAGCGCAGCAAAAACTTTTCACGTGCCGCTGGGGGCATCTTTTCGCTCGCGGCAACAGTCGCCTCGCGCACGACCCATTGCGCGTCTTGCGCATGGGATGGCAACCACGAACTCAAATCGTCTTTCGCTTTGGCCAAATTCTTGAGCGCTTCGGCGCGTACGGAGGGGCTCGAATCCCAACGCATCAAGTGCGAAAGCTCGCCGGACCCATCCTCTGTTTTGGCATCCAGCACTTGCGCATAAGCCGAGCGCACCAGGTACGAAGGATCTTTGCGCAAAGCCATATCTGGTGCGAGCGTCTCTCCCGCCGCCGTCAGCGCCATCAAAGCGGCTACCCGTACATTGTATTCGCGGTCCTGAAGTGCGTTGACCAAAACCTCATGCGACGCTTTGGCTTTCATGCGTGCAAGTCCCATTAGCGCGTAGACGCGCGTCCATTTGTCCTTTGACTCGGCCAATTTCGCGGCGGTCTTTTCGCCTCGAGCATCCGCAATCCGGGCAAAGTAATAGGCGACGTTGCGTTTCACCTGCGTGTCTGAATCCTCACTCAGCACCGTGATTCGGTCGAAGGTGACTGCAGGCAGGTCGGTCAGCTCTTTCTCTTGATCGCGCAAGCGCATGACTAGGCGATAGCGGAACAGCGCATACACGGCCTGCGCCCGCAGCTTGGGCTCGTTCGCATTCAATGCCGCCGTCACCAACTCAGGAGTTTTCAGCAGGCCGATTTTGCCCAACGCTTCGACCGCGACTAAGCGTACCTTCTCGCCGCCATCGGTCATTGCGGCCGCCAACTCTTTTTGTATATCGGGTTCGCGGCCAGCGGCGAAGTCGGCTTGCCACCCAAACTGGCCAAGCGCGAAAGCCGCGGCTTCGCGCACATCCGAACTTTTATCTTTCAGCAAACTCAGCAATGGGTCGATGCCGGCAGAATTTTGAATCCGACCATAAGCCAACGCAGCGCGGGCCCGCTTGCCTGCGTCTTTCGCTCCAGCTGCGGCTTTGATTGCCTCCGCACCCGGGTTGCGCCGATCTTCGGCGTCGACAATGGGATCCATGGCGGCGTGTACGTAACCGGCGGCAAGCAAACATAACAAAAATAAAGTGTTCAATACGACCTTCACAAATGCCTCCAGGAACGGTTGCATTCACATTACACACTCGGTCGAGAGCCCTCAAACATTGATGTTCATGGCCGTTTTTTATTGACGCAGCTAGAGCTAAGCGGTGAAACCGCAGAATGGAAGCGATGTCTGAACACGAGTGCCGGGTTTACCTGGAGCACCTGCATTACCTGGTGAAAATGCAGTCACGCGAAGCGTTTCAGCATGCGTGGAAAAACTTGGATTACATGGAAGCGCGCTCCATTTCTAAATTCGGTTTGGCACAGCACATGGGACTGGTCGAGCGCTTTACGCTCAGTGGGCACTCGGATCACATGAGCCGCAGCCTTTCCAACGGACAGATCGAATCCAAACTCTGGCTGGTCTCCACTCTGCTCAACGTGTTGCCGGCACAGCCCTATCGCATCGCGATTATCGGCGGCTGGACCGGTTTACTGTCAAATCTCATTTTCTGGCGAATGCCGAACCTAGTGGCCCAGATCACACAAATCGAAATCGATCCGGAAGCACAGTGGATCGCCAAACAATTTTTAGATGATGCGCGCACGCACGACAAATTCTGCCAGGTCACGCAAGACGCGAACGGATATGACTTCAGCTTGAATCATCATCTGATCATCAATTGCTCAACTGAACATTTTGCAGATAATACTTGGTTCAGCAACATCCCCAAAAGCCGATTCGTGGCGTTGCAGTCAACTGACAACACCAAGGAACCGACTCACGTGAACTGCGTTTTTGAAATGAAAGACTTCCGCATCAGGTATCCGTTGGAAATGACACTTTACCATGGCTATACGGACTTGCCCGACTACCGCCGCTACATGCGTATCGGGCGGATTTGATTGCAGCTTGTCTTCTGTTTCGAACTTCCGTGAATTTTGTACAGTCGCAAGTTTTTATTGACGCTCACCGCAGTTCCGGGAACAGTCCGCCTCATTATGTATAAATTTATACTTGTTGTTTTTTTCGTAGTGCCCGCAGCCTTTGCTGGGACTGCCGATATTCCCGCTTTTCTACAGGTTTCACCGAACTTGTACCGGGGTGGCCGTCCCACGCTCCAGCAGGTAGCCGATTTAAGACAAGCCGGCATCAAGATGGATATCAATCTCCAAGGTGGGGATTTGGACAACTTTGCAATGGCCACGGTTATAAAATGGTGGGAGCCGGGCGAATCTGCGGAAAACATAGCCGCGGAAAAATCGGCCGCTGAAGTGAGTGGCTTAGGATTCATCAATATTCCGCTCAATTCACTGGCGCCGGTTTCGGATGCGGAAGACCTGCAAATCGATCATATTTTGGAGATGATGAGCGACCCTTCACTGCAGCCCGTTTACGTGCATTGTGAACACGGGATTGACCGTACCGGATTAGTCGTGGCCCTGTACCGGGTTAAAGTGGAAGGCTGGACCGCCAAAGCCGCCCATGACGAATGGATTGCCTCAGGCCATACGGTGACATCACGTTTTTTTACTGGCGATTTGGATGTGTATTTTTGGAAAAAAGCACGCTCCTTCAATCCAGCAGGGCCGGAGTGAAGGAGCGCTCAGGCTAAATAAGATCTTTTGGTCGTCCACCACTGATGAGGCCCGCGGCCACACCGATGACGGCCAGAACCAAAAACACAACGAGCAAGATGCGGGCGATTTCCATCGACATTCCCGCCACACCCGTGGCTCCCAGAATGTAAGACAGAACCGCAAGAACGAAGAATATCAAAGCTGCGCGTAACATACCGGCCTCCTAGTTGCTCCAATTCAGAGCAAGGGAAGTGCCACTCTCGCAAACGCCTGGTGGTGCGAATAGATGCCTTCGGGCCGCCACCCGCGCCACCTCACGGGGAAAATTTCCACGGCCCTTAAGTTTGGCGTTTTTGAGCTTTGAGTTGCTTGGCGGCCATGGCGTACCCGCCCCCGCCGGCATCGACGAAGTGCATGTGCTTCGACGGCCCTTGAATGAAACAGGTCATCAGTGCGTAGGGATCGCAGTGCATGCCGTAATAGATTTCACCGTTTTTATGGTGCGCTTCGAGCCGCGCGATCAAAGCCGATTTTTGTTCTGCGGAAACGTCGAGGATCATGCGCAGGCACTCGTCGAATTTTAAGTAGTCGGTGTTGGTGGTCAACTCGCTGATGTATTTGAACGGATCCGTTTGATTGCGCTCTCCGCGCCACCACATCATCAAACTAAAGACCAAAAGAAGCGCATAGGCTTTTAATAAAAACACCATACGCGGAAAAAAGCGCGGCTCGCGCATGCGGGCCTCATGCGGCAGGTATTTCGGCGGCCAGGCGAGCTGAATATTGTCGAGGCCGATCGGCTTAGTCTCAGTCGCCAGGATTTCGCGTAAAATATCGCGATACACTTTTTCGCCTTCGGCACCCGAAGTGCGCGTTTGCACGATCAGCGCCATGATTTCACTCTTACGCGCTTTAAGCGGATTCCAACGGCACTCAAGGCCGTCATGATCACCACCCGAAGGATAGTCCGCCGCCAGCTCGAATTCCGCGCCGCGCTCCTTCATCCAGCTTTCCGCCGCACTCCAGCCCGATCCACGCACCAAAGCCAAATGATTGCCGTCGGAGACCCGCATCTTGGCCACCATCAACGGCGCACCGGTATCTAATATTTGTTTAGCCTTGATCACGGCAATGCGCAGCTCAAAGCCGAACTGCTCGCGCGCGATCTTGCGCGTGTGCGCCAGCGCTTCTTGCGCTTGCGCCGCGAACTCACCGGGCACGGCCAGAGTCGCGCCGTCGCCGCCGAAGACGTAGGGGAAGTCGATCCCCACGAGGGCGTTTTGCACGGCGACGATGCAAGATACGCCGATCATGTTGACCTCTTTGTAGCGCCCGGCCTCAATCGCTTTGGTTGAGCCGCGCACGTCCGTAAGCAGCAGCAACCAATCCGCCGGCAAGGCGTGGTAGTGCTCGGGCTCGATCATCTGGCTGTATTCGCTCAAGGGCACAAGATCGGAGAAGAATTTTTTAGACATTCATTTTCATTCTACGATATAGATCGCGCATGACAAGTTATGAAAAGCTCGAAAGCCGGTTCCGCCAGCTCAACCGTCTGAACGATTTGCGCTCCATCGCCGGCTGGGATGAGGCCGTGATGATGCCCTCCGGGTCGGGTGCAGCTCGCGGCCAGGCTTTGGCCGAGATCTCACTGGTCATGCAAAACTTGATGGCCCACCCCGAGGTGGGTGATTGGCTGAGTGACGCCGGCGCCAAGAGCGAACGTTTGAACAGTTGGCAGAAATCCAACCTCGGCGAAATGCGCCGACAGTATCTCGAAGCGACCGCGGTGCCGGCCCAACTGAACCAACGTCTGGTGCTCGCGCGCACGCATTGCGAACAACTTTGGCGGCGGTTACGCGCGGAAAACAATTGGCGCGATTTTCTGCCCAGTCTGCAAGAGGTGCTCAACTTAACCCGCGAGATGCTGGGAATCCTGAGCCGTGAAGTGAAACTCTCCGTGTACGACACCGCATTGATGCAATATTCGAAGGGCCTCAACACCGCCACCGTTGAAAAACTATTCGGCGAGCTCAAGTCGTTCCTTCCAGCTCTGATAGGCGAAGTCGTGGACAAGCAAAGTCGCGACCAAGTGCTGCTCCCTGAGGGAAAATTTCCCATGGCGGCGCAGAAGGCGCTCGGGCTCGAATTGATGGCCGCCGTCGGCTTCGACTCCAATCGGGGCCGCTTGGACGAGAGTCATCATCCCTTCTGCGGCGGCAACCCACGTGACGTGCGCATCACCACTCGCTACAGCGAGGGTGAGTTTCTCTCTAGCCTAATGGGTGTGTTGCACGAAACGGGACACGCCCTGTATGAACAAAACCTGCCACCCGAATGGGTCGAACAACCCGCCGGGCAAGCGTGCGGCATGGCGATCCATGAGAGCCAAAGCTTGTTGATGGAAATGCAAGTCGTGCGCTCCCCGGACTTCCTGGCGTTCGCAGCGCCGCTGATTCGCAAACATTTGCAGCCTTTCACGCAAAACCCACAATCCCTAAGCGACGAAAATCTGATCCACTTGGTGACGCGTGTGAAGCGCGGGCTGATCCGAGTCGATGCGGACGAAGTGACTTACCCTGCACACGTGATTCTACGTTTTGAAATTGAGCGCGACCTGCTCGAAGATCGCTGGGCCCTCTCGGAACTTCCGGCGGTGTGGAACGAAAAAATGAAATCGTATTTGGGACTGTCCACCGAAGGCGATTTTAAAAATGGTTGCATGCAAGACGTCCACTGGCCGTCCGGCGGCTGGGGCTACTTCCCAGCTTACACATTCGGCGCTGTTATCGCCGCCCAACTGTACGCCACGATGCAAGCGGCGCGGCCGTCAGTCGGACGCGAAATCCAACGCGGCGACTTCACCGGCCTGCAAAGCTGGCTACGTGAAAAAATCTGGAGCCAAGGCTCGCGCATGAATACTTTG
>JAYWAE010000426.1:0-3150 GCA_043782715.1 Pseudobdellovibrionaceae bacterium
GCGTGCTACTCGCTCGCGGAGCTGCGCGAGTGGCGTGCGTTCACGCGCGAAAAAAAGCTGCTCCTGCATTTGGATGGTGCGCGCCTCGCCAATGCCGCCGTGACCTTGGGCTGCTCGTTAGCTGATCTTACGTCTGGAATTGGCGTCGATGCGGTCTCTTTTGGGGGCACCAAAAATGGCTTGATGGGCGCTGAGGCTGTGATTCTTTTCAGCGCAGAAGCGAAAGCGGGATTTAAGTTTTACCGCAAGCAAGCGATGCAACTGCCGAGCAAGACGCGCTTTCTAGCCGCGCAATTTCACGCCTATTTGCAAAATGATCTGTGGAAGGAAATCGCCACGCACGTGACCCATAGCGCACGCGATCTGAGTGAGCGCTTGCGTGAATTCCCTGAAATCACCCAGCCATTCCCAGTCCAGAGCAACGCCCTTTTCGTGCGCTTGCCGAAGCATTGGATTCATCCGTTGCGCGAGAAGTACTTTTTTTACATTTGGGACAATTCGATCCAGCTCTGCCGCTGGATGATCAGCTTCGACTGGACCGCGGCCGACAGCGAGCGTCTGCTCAAGGCCATTCGTGAGGTAAAAAATGTTCAACAATAAGATGAATTATCACGACTATCTGCAGGTCGACAAATTGCTCGATGCACAGAAGCTCGAGAGCCACGTCCAGGGCAAACCCGCGCACGACGAGATGCTGTTCATCATCGTGCACCAAGTTTACGAACTTTGGTTCAAATTGATGCTGACTGAAATCGAATCGGTTTTAGAAATCTTCAGTCGCGACAATGTCGATGAAAAGCTCATGGATCTCATCGTCAGCCGCTTGCAGCGTGTGGTCGAGATTCAAAAGCTGCTGATCGACCAAGTCGCGATCATGGAGACCATGACGCCGCTCGATTTTCTCGAGTTCCGTGACCTGCTAATCCCCGCTTCCGGGTTTCAGAGCCTGCAGTTCCGCACGCTTGAGACGCGCCTCGGCCTGCGCCGTGATCAACGTTTGAAATACGGCCAGGGCGAATTCGACCAATCGCTCAAGCCCGACCAGCGAACTCCCATGGGGCAGCTGGAAAAAGAGCCCTCGCTCTTTGAACGCGTCGAGAAATGGCTGGAGCGCACGCCATTTTTGAAAATGCATGGTTTTGATTTTTGGGGCGGCTATAAAAAGGCGGTCGAGGACTCTCTGCAAGCTGACCTTAAAATCATTCAAGAGAACCCGACTCTTGGGCCCGACGACCGCAAACGCAACGAGACGATCTTGAACGGTTCACTTGCCACCTTCCAGGCCTTCTTCGACGAGCCCCAGTACAATGAAGCGCGCGCGCGCGGTGAATGGCGCCTGTCGTACAAGGCCGTGCACGCGGCGTTGCTGATTCAGCTTTACCGCGATCAACCGGCGCTGCAGTTGCCGTTTCGTTTAATTACCGCGCTCATGGACCTCGACGAAATGTTCACCAGCTGGCGTGGGCGCCATGCGCTGATGGCGCGGCGGATGCTCGGCTCGAAAGTCGGCACTGGCGGATCGAGCGGTTACGAATACCTCAAGAATTCAGCGGACAAGCATAAGGTCTTTCAAGATTTCTTTCAGCTGACGACGTTCTTTGTCCCTCGCTCTAAGATTCCGCCACTGCCCAGGGATGTCGAGCGCCAACTCGGGTTCTTTTATTCCAACTCGACCCAATCGTGAACTTTAGGGAATAGCACCGCCCGCACCGGCGAAGCATCACAGCCTTCAATCGGCAGCGGCGGCGCGACCAAAGTGTAAATGCCTTCGGGCACGTCTTTGAGCAGCAGACCTTCGAGCACGGCCAAATCGCGGGCAAATAAAACTTGATGAGATTCCAGGGCTTTTGAATCTTCAGGATCCACCGACGGCGTGTCGATACCCACTAGTTTCACGCCCTGATCGGCTAGATAGTTAAGCAGTTCGGGCGAGAGCGCGCAAAAATCGGAGTTCCAATTTTCAGGATCAGGAAAGCTGCCGGTGTCGAACAGTATCCGTGGCGCCAGCACCTCGACCCGCATATGACCGGGCATCACCCGCTCGCGCGGCTTTAGACCCTTCACGCGAACGACCTGCGCAGGGCCCACGTAGCGCGCGGGTGAACGTTTTTCCATCGTCATGCCTTCAGCATGATAGTGACTTGGGGCGTCGGCATGAGCGCCGAGGTGAACCGTCGTGGTGATGCTCGAAAGCTCCAGATGGTTGCCACCGGCGAAACTCATTGCCACTTGCCGTGTGAAGGCCTGATCGCCTGGGAAAACCGCCAGTCGTGGCGAGATTTTAGGTGTGAGATCGTAAATCTTTGGTTTCATTTCGCCGCTCGCTTGTTAAACTGTGCCCTATGGATTCATTGCAGAGCGTGCGCGGTACGCACGACCTCCTACCCGAGGCGCAAGCCAAACATAACATCATCATCCAAAGCGCACGAGAAATTTCAGCGCGCTTTGGCTTTCATGAGATGTCGACGCCGATCTTTGAGTTCTCCGAGGTGTTCAAGCGCACGCTCGGCGAAGCCTCGGATATCGTGAACAAAGAGATGTACACATTCGAGGATCGCAATGGCGAGATGCTGACGTTGCGGCCAGAGGGCACGGCTCCGATCGCGCGTTGTTTTATCAGTGAAGGCTTGAGCCAGAAGACGCCGCTCAAATTATTTTATCAAGGACCGATGTTCCGCTACGAGCGCCCACAAAAAGGCCGGCAGCGGCAGTTTCACCAGCTTGGGGTCGAGTTGCTCGGCGTGACTACGGCCTTTGGCGATGCGGAAGTCTTATCACTGGCAAATGAAATCCTCAAAACCATCGGCATTTCGGATCACGCGCGGCTGGAACTCAATTCAATCGGCGATGTCGAAAGCCGCACGCGTTACGTCGAGGCGCTGGTCAAATACCTGAGTCAACACCAGTCTGCACTCTCGGGCGACAGCCAGAAGCGCTTAACCGCCAACCCATTGCGCATTCTCGATTCCAAAGATCCAGGCGACCAGAACTTGTTAAAGAACGCGCCTTTGATTTCGGAGTTTTACAACGAAACTTCCAAGACGTTCTTCACCACTCTGACTTCTCTGCTCAAAGACATGGGAATTGCGTTTCATGTGAATCCCTTCTTGGTGCGCGGGCTCGACTATTACACGCACTGCGTGTTCGAAT
>JAYWAE010000427.1:0-3139 GCA_043782715.1 Pseudobdellovibrionaceae bacterium
ATCTCGTCGGCTTCGACCAATGTGCGCAGTTCGAGCTGGGCATTGAGCGGGTGGACAGGGCCGCTGGGTTTGATCAATACGCGCGGAGCGCTGATCTCTACGAAAATGGATTGGTAGCGGTTCTCGACGTTGAGATTCAGCTCGGAGATGCGAAAGACCACGTTCTGAGGCATGAGTTTGCCTTGGATCTGTACGCCTTCAAGCGAGATCTCGTCGATGGGCAGGCGGTAGATTGCGTCGAAATCGATTTTGAAAGTCGACGGGCCTTTTTTACCTTCGAACATTTCACTTTTTAGAAAAACGTTGAACTCGGAATTGTGAATGTACACTTGGCTAAGGCGCACCTCGCCGCGCAAGAGGGGGAGTAATGCGAGCCGCGCACCGGCCTCACGCAAAATCGCCGGCGCCAACACCTTGTCGAGTGGCGATTGCGGCAACAGGTGTACGTTTTCCAGCGTCACACCGAGGGGAACCAAATGAAAGCTCAGGCTCTCGGCCCAAACGCGCACGGGAGAATTTTCTTTGCTCACCCGCTCGATCTCCACCAGCAAAAACGATTCGATTTTCGGCAAGTGATAGCGATAGGCAAACCCGAGCATAAAGCTCAAGCCGCCGAGAAGGGCGAAACGGAGGATCGTCCCGCGCGTCATCATTCCCAGCTCACTCCTTCTGTCCATTTTAAAATCAACGCGTGAGCTGAGCGGTACTGCGAGCGCACGCGCACGATACTTTGCATGATCTCCAGCGCCGAGGCGCGCTGTCCGAGCGCAAACAGGCATTGCGAGCGCAGGTACGAAACTGAGAACGTCGTCTCGGGATCATTGATATATTTAATTTCCATGTGATTCAAATGTTCCAAGGCTTCCAAGAAGTGGCGCGCCTTGTACAACAATTCAGCGCGCATCCAATCGCTAGCCGGCGTAACGGGCGCCCATGCCAGTATCTCCAATCCGTTTTTGTAGTCTTCCAAAAACCAAAAGGCCACCGCGAGATCGAGCGCGAACTCCCGGTTCTCGACCGCAACCTTCTCACCTTCGAGGAGAAAGCACCTCAGCATGTCCAGGTCTTTGCCCGTCGGCTCAGTCAGCGTGCGGTCGACGGATTGATCCTGAATTGTCGCGATGTGAGTCGACAATACCTCGCGTGCCCACAGCTCGTCGAAATCCAGCTTCAGCTTTTGCAACTCGAGATCTTCAGGGTAAAGCTCGAGCATGCGCCGAAGCACGCGTCCGGCCTGATCGTTCATGCGCTGCGAAGTTAGAAAGTGAAATTTGTCGAATAGGTTCTCTTTGTGCTTGCGTATTTCGAGCACTTTTCGCTCAGTCAGCTCATTGCGAAATAGCGCAATGCGCGGGTCCCACTTGTCCCAACCTTTGCTGGCCAGAACGTCTTCGTGAGCATGTTGCTTCTTTAGTCCTTTGAGCAGGCTTTCGATGGCACTGGGGGCGGGGTGAAGGTTGGCGCGGGCGCAGATCTCGATCATCAAATCAAACGGCACGCGCTGTTTAGCGCCGAGGCCTTCTTTGATGGCGTCGGCGAGCAAAGCGGTGCGGCCGGTGTTATAAAGAAAATGCCAGAACGGGCGTTTTTCTTCCCATGATAATGATGCGTCCATGAGCCGGCGCACGACTTTGCCGGCCATTTCTTGGGGCGAGAGTTTGCCTTGCAAAAGCTCGCGGATCTCAAGTTCGTTGATGACTTCCAAAGCTGCGGCACTCCCTCGGCTAACCTTTTAATTATGTTAGCGAATTTAGAGTGCCGCGAGGCCTGACCTAATGCGTCTATTTCAGGTTCACGCGCTCGACGTAAGACCCGTCGGTGGTGTTGATTTTGAGCAGGTCGCCCTCGCCAATATGCAGCGGCACCTGGACGATGTAACCGGTCTCAAGTGTGGCGGGTTTGTAAGTGTTGTTCACTGTGTTGCCTTTGAAGCCAGGATCCGTTTGCGTGACCTTGAGGTTCACGGACTTCGGCACTTCAATGCCGACGGCGCGGTCGTTATAGAACACGACTTTGCACGGCAAGTTCTCTGTCAAATAATTGGCGGTGTCACCGACCAGGTCGGGGTTAAGAGACACTTGTTCGTAGGAAGTCTGGTCCATAAGGTTGAAGCCAGATTCGTCTTTGTAGAGGAAGTTCATGTCTTTGAAGGCGACGTCGGGAATGCCAAATTTTTCACCCGATTTAAAAGTGCGCTCTAAGTTCGAACCATTGAGCAGGTGTTTGAGTTTCGTACGCGTGAATTGGTTACCTTTGCCAGGCTTGACGTGCTGAAAATCCACGACCGAGTAGGGCTGGTCATCGACAAGAACCTTCAGGCCTTTTTTAAAGTCGGACAAATCATACATGCGGATTTCCTCACTGGTAGAAGTGTTATTGATAGTTGAGAAACCGCGGGATGTAAACGGGTTTCGAGGGGTTAGGCGGTGGCGCCAGTTCGACATTAGGGGTTTATGGGAGAGGGAAGCTCGGATTTTCGGCAGATGTTGAGGTGGATGTTTGATGGGTTGGTTGGAGGGGTTGAATCAGTTGGGTTGGGTATAGCGAGTGGACGGGTTTGGTAACTTGAATGGCCAGGTTGGGGAAATAAGGGTTTTGAACGTACGGGTGCACGGGTTTTGCGATATGCAGGGCCTGGAGATTTGGGGAGCTGATTCGGGAATAGGATTCGGGAATAAGATTCGGATCATGCAGGAGCGCAAGACCATGACAGCCTCATCTTGCTGGCCGCGAAGTTTGTCCATCCATGAGAGTGGCCATTCCCGGGCGTCCACGCCCGGGAATCCGTAAGACTTAAGAAGTAAAATTTGGGAAATGGGGAGGGCGCGCGGGGGAATAAAACTGTCACCTAAGTCCTTGCCAACCTGTTACCTATGCCTTTGTTTGCGCGATGCCTTTACTAAACTGTTACTATGTCTCTGTTTGAGCGATGTCCCTACTGATTTTGTCTTTGTCTCTAGTTGCGCAATGGGACGTGCGGAATTTTTCGGTTTTTACTTTAGCTCTATTAATTTTCTCATTCCTGTTCCTGTTTTTCTCTTACTCAAAAAATTTTTGTCCCCGATGTTACGGAACCTCGGGCGCGGACGCCCGAGGTTTGCCACTCTCATGGATGGAAAATTCCCGAGGCAAAACAGAT
>JAYWAE010000428.1:0-8242 GCA_043782715.1 Pseudobdellovibrionaceae bacterium
AACGTTCGCGCAACCACTTGAACGCCCTCGACCCCACGCATTAGCCTTGACGAAGCCGCGCGCTTCGTCGATTTTGTGTGCACCTTTTGGGGTGGTCCGTGCGGACCTGAGATCCAGTTGATGGAGACCCATTGAACCTGATTCGGTTAATACCGACGGAGGGATTAGGGTGTCACACCTACTCGCGATCTTGCTTTTTTCAATTTCCATTTTAACCCATGCCGACGAGATCATCGTGATCGGCAATATGCCTGCGTCGCGAGAAGGGGCGCTTGCGCTCACGCCGAGCTTGGCTGAAGAGCCAAAACTGGCGGAGCTCCTGACCACGCTGCCCAACATCAGCTTCACGTCGGGCTCAAACCGCCCGCGCTTTTTTCAAATCCGCGGCGTCGGCGAGACCGGACAGTTTGAGCACTCGCAAGTAGCTGCACTCGGCGTGTTTTACGAGGGAATCGACCTCTCGGAAGAGGCCTCGACCCTGCCCCTAATCGGCCGCGAATTTTTGAATGTGAAATACGGTCCACAAAGCCTGGCTTGGGGTGGCAAGGCGCTCGCGGGTACGGTTGAGGCCACATCGTGCCTCGATCAGGCCTGTTCGATGCATCGCGGGCAGGCGTCGGGCGGCAGCTATCGCACGTACAATTTGTCCGGCGGCTCAAAGTGGAATGTCTCTTCGCTGACGGGCTTCACAGGCATCGGCCGCACGCTCTCAGACGGCTACTACGACAATCTGTTTTTGCACAAGCCGACGTCAAAGCGCGACGAAACCGAAGCCGTTCTTGGACTCGGCTATCATGTCGGCAATTGGAGAGTGCGTGAACATCATATCGTAATGTCTCACCGCAATGGCTACGACGCTTGGAGTGTCACTCCCGGATTCACGGTCTTGAGCGATCACCCGGGCCAGGACCGCCACTTCGTGCACGGCCATTCCCTTCAATACACCTCCGGCCCTTGGCAAGGTATGACGTCACTGACATCCACGCAGCAGCTTGAGTCTTACGACGAAGACTGGGGCAACAATCCGTACTGGAATTCAATAGGGGGATGGAATGCCGATTACAATTATTTTTCCGCCTTCGAACGCAGCCGCTTCAAGCTCCACCAAAAGCTTTCCCGCAAGTTCGGTGACGCTACGGAAGTCGGCGTGCACTTCAGCAAATACAATGAAAAGCAGATCATCCGCTCGTACAAGGACGATGTCCTTCGGCGTACGACCGAGCCCGACTTCACCACACAGAGCCTCGGCCTATGGGCCAAGCACGATTGGCAGGACGAAGACTGGGTGTGGAGCGCTCATGCGCGTGTGGAAAAACAATGGATCGCGCTGGAAGGAATCGGCGACACGCTAAAAGGAGGCGTCGAACCACAGCTGGGAGCGGGCCTAAGCTTAAAGAAAGTTTGGGCTCCCGGAAGAACGAGTGAATTGATGCTAACCCGCGGCTACCGCGGCGGCGGCTACAACACCACACCTGGTTTAAACCGCGCACTCTTGCCTTTTGGACCCGAAGAAATTTATTTAGGCCAACTGTCAACCGAGAGCGGCTCCGAGGGCACGCGCTGGATGGCCCGCATATTTTATCAGTGGCAGCATCGTCAGCAAGTGCGCACGAGCGTGCAACTCGATCCCTTGGATCCGAGCACGTTCACCTACTACACCGAAAACCAAGGCAGCAGCCGCAGCTACGGATTTGAAAGTTCGCTGTCACAGCAGTGGCGGCAATGGATCCTCTCGGGTTCATTGGGTCTGATGAACAGCCATTTCCGCAATCGCGCGCTGGCGCAAGCGCCGCCGTGGACCTACTCGGCGCGGCTCGAGTACGCGCCTTCGGCATTCAGTGCCTATGCGCAACTGAGCGGACGTGACGGCTACTACTTTTCCGACGATCACGAGTTCAAATCACACCCTTATTCATTGGTCGATGCCGGCACGGCTTATCGCATGGGCCGCTGGGAATTGAAATTCTGGGTGCGAAATATTTTTGACGTGCACTATCCAGTACGCGCATTTTACTTCGCCAACGAACCGCCACTCTGGGCGCCGAAGTACTACACGCAGCTCGGTGACCCGCGCACATTCGGCACGCAGCTGGTCTTCGAATACTGATCCAGATTAATGTCCACTTTACTTACGCCGTGATCTCTGTCTTTCGCTGCAAATGAATATCTTGGGGTTCTGCCCGTGCACCCAAATGGGAGTTTTGGCCATTAGACTCAACTGGTGGCAGGTCAAATCCCAATACGAAGAATTAAAGGTGAAATTTCTTATTTGGGTGCACTACCTAAATGCGAACTTATGGCGTTGAATAAAATTTCATGTGGTTGTACCGGAACGGCACGCACGACACCGGCGCGCGCAACGTCAATCCCGATCGCAACTTAAACTGAGTAACGCGCCAATCGTCACCACCCAGGAGGAGCATGCGCCGTTTAGAATTCAAACTCTTGATTGAGCAAGACAATCTCGACACGCGAGTTGAGAACGCCCTTGTCACCGGTCTGCAAAGGGCGGGTGTCGCCGAGCGAGGCCATGGCCAACGCCGCCGGAGACAGGCCTTCTTTTTTCTGCATGAAACGCAGCAAGTTCACCGCCCGCGCGGAGGCAAAATCCCAGGTGGAACGATAAGTACCCAATTCCCCGCTGCCGACATGACCTTCGATTAAAATCTTGCGCTTGGTTTTAGCCAACATTCCGCTGAGCTTTCCCAGAAACGGCAGCGCATCTTCACGAAATTTTTCAGTTTGGCCCGAGAATAGCACCGAGTTCGAAATAATAATTCGCACACCCCAGTCGTCAGCCGCGACATCGGTGATGAACTTCTTTTTTTCCTCTTTTGTGAGGCCCTGCTCGATAAAGGCTTCCGCCTCGTCCAAAATTTTAACCGTCTCAGGCTTGTTCTGATTGTAGGTCTGAATCGGCGGCTCGATCGGCGTGTTGCCCTCGATTCCCTGCTTCAACTTTTGCCCGGACTCACCGAATGCTCCAGCTTTGACCAGATAACGCTTCATGGAGTTTTGAAATTCTTTGGTTTTCTCGACGTCTTTTTGCGAGGTCGCGTAAAGCACGGCAAAGAAGGCGAACATCAGCGTCATAAAGTCGGCATACGAAACCAGCCAGCGCTCACTGTTATGATCTTTGTCTCCGTCATGTCCGTGCGGCGCTGAACTCATGCGCCCTTCACTTCTCCGGTAAACGCGCGCATCTTCTGTTCGATCAAATACGGATTCATACCGCCGATCACCGAGAGCGCACCTTCGAGAATCATGTGTTCGGTTTCGGCACGGAAACGGATCAAGGACTTCAATTTGTTGGCGATGGGCAGAAAGACCAAGTTGGCGGAGCCGACGCCGTAAATCGTGGCGACGAATGCGACTGCGATCCCCTGCCCGAGCATCGACGTGTCGGTGATATTGGCCATCACGCTGATCAACCCTAGTACCGCTCCGATAATGCCGATGGTGGGAGCAAAGCCGCCCGCATCGGACCAAACTTTGGCGGCCGCCATTTTTCGCCGCTCGCTCACCGCGATTTCCTCTTCAAAAATCCGCCGCAAAACCTCGGGATCAACGCCGTCGATGACAAAGCGGTAAACCGAGCGCATGAAGGGATCTTTGAATTTCTGCAGGCTTTTTTCCAATGACAGGATCGTCTCCCGCCGCGCCAGCTGCGCCGACTCAATGATCTCACCGGCGATCAGCGAGCGCTCGCGCGTCTCCCCGCCGCCGAAGGCCAAGCGCAGGTACCCAATAGCCAAATTCAAGTCTTCCACCCGGTTGCTCAACAGCGTCGCGCCGAGCGTGCCGCCGAAGACGATAAAGGCCGCCGTCATTTGAAAGAGCGAGCCAATGCTGCCGCCTTCAAGCACGTTGCCGAAAACGATACCGCCAATTCCGATGATTAAACCCATGAACGTCGTCAGTTGCATGCGGCAGACTCCTAAAAGTGGCTCAGGTTCTTTTCTTTGATGAAGCTCAAGTCGCTGGTCGTGACGCGCAGTCGGGTGCACAGGAAGTGCGAGAGCTCGCGATAGAATTTCACCGCGATACCTGGATTCTTGGCGAGCAACGCCTGCAGCTTTTCGTAAGGAATCGTGATCAGTTCACCGCGATCCGCTGCCGTCGCCGTTGCCGAGCGCGCTTGGTCGTCGACAAAAGCCATTTCACCAAAGTGACTTCCGGCACTTAACGTCGCCACGTCTATATTGTCGCCGCTCTTCGTACTCTGCTGGATTTTGATCGTGCCCAGTTTGATGAAGTAAAGCGCCGTAGCTTTGTCGCCCTTCAGAAAGATCGTGTCGCCCATTCCGAACGCTTGCGTTTGTCCGATCGCGGCGACGGCGCTCATTTCATCGGCATTCATGGTTTTAAAAAGATAGACGCTTTGCAAATCACGGCTGCTCATAGTGGATCCCCCATCAGACAAAAGTTTACCCCGGGGCTGGAAGAACCTCAAAAGGTTGCTGTTTTCACGGACTTTGGGTGTAATAGACAGCCATGGCAGTCTTAGTAACAGGAGCCTCGGGCTTCGTCGGAAGTTGGTTGGTGCGCGAGCTGGTCAAGCGTGGGGAAGAGGTGCGTGTGCTCCACCGGCCGTCTTCGAACCTACAGGACCTCGAAGGCCTGAACTATGTTTCACGCCTGGGCGATCTCAGTGATCCTGAGAGCCTGCGCGAAGCCGTCACGGGCACCGATACGGTCTTTCATCTAGCTGGCCTGGTCGGATATTCAAAAGCCATGCGCGCGCAGATGGAAGAAGTGAACGTCAAAGGCACGCGCAATGTCGTCGAGGCCATGCAGTATGCCCAAGGCGCTAAACTGGTCTACATGAGCTCCGTGGTCGCGGTCGGCGCCAGCTTCAATGGCACCCCGCTCAACGAAGACTCGCCGTTCAACTTGAGCGCGCTCAACCTCGGCTACTTTGAAACCAAACGCGACGCCGAAATCATCGTGCGCGATGCCTTTCGCCGCGGCAAAGTGAACTGCGTGATCGTGAATCCGTCGACCATCTACGGGGCCACCGATGCCAAGAAGGGCAGCCGCAAAACGCAGCTCAAAGTGGCGCAGGGAAAATTTCCGTTCTACACCGGTGGCGGCGTCAGTGTGGTGTCGGTACACGACGTGGTAAAAGCGGTGATCACCGCTGGTGAAAAAGGCCGGCCAGGTGAGCGCTACATATTGAGCGGTGAGAACATCACCATTCATGATCTATTCAATCGCATCGCCAAGATTGCAGGCAGTAAAGCGCCGCACGTTCACCTGCCCGATCTCGCCGTGCGTGCGATCGGCAAAGTTGGCGACCTCATGGAAAGCATTGGCAAAAAAGGTCCAATCAATTCTGAGAACGCGTGGACTTCCATACTTTTCCACTGGTTTGACCACACCAAAGCCAAGAACGAATTGGACTTCCGCCCGCGCCCAGCCGACGAGGCGTTGACGGAAAGCGTGGAATGGATGCGGCAGAATGGAATGCTGGAATGAAGCTCTTTTCGAATTTTATTTTATTGGCGATCAGCACCCTCGCGCTGCTCTTGGTACTAGGCGCAATCGCGGTGTTCTCGCTCCCCAATGTGCATATTTTAGAAAAATGCTTCACCACCACGATGTACGAGGTGAAGCTGTGCGCGACCGGACCCAACTACGCCAAGCTCACAGAAATTTCACCCTACGTCTTGCACGCCGTAATTGCCTCTGAGGACGGTTCGTTTTATTCGCACGAGGGCTTCGATTTTCACGAGATGGAAGAGAGCCTGACCGCCAATTTAAAATCGGGCAAAATCCGCCGCGGCGGTTCGACTTTGACCCAGCAGCTGGCGAAGAACGTTTTTCTCGGCAAAGAGAAAAGCCTCTGGCGCAAGGTCAAAGAGGCCTATCTGGCCGTGGCACTCGAACGCAATTACAACAAAGATTTCATTCTCGAAAAATACCTCAACGTGGTCGAATTCGGCCCCGATCTTTACGGCATCAAGCCGGCAGCGCAACACTACTTTCACAAACCACCGATTGAGCTCAATCCGCTCGAAGCCGCCTATCTCGCCTTTTTGCTGCCCAACCCGAAGGTGTACTCGAAGAGCTTCGCCAGCGGAACCTTGACGCCGTTCGGTCATAAAATGGTGAAGGTGATTTTAAAGCGCATGTCCTCTTTCGGCAAACTATCCGGGAGTGCCTATCAAACAGCCATTGCACAGATCGATTCGTTTCCGTGGAGTGGAATCGGCATGGAAGCCTTCGGCGGGAATCCAGGCTACAGCTTGGAGGCTAAATTTTCGGGAGATCACGACGCAGCTGCCGATGAGGGCACGATCGACGAACTGTTAAAAGAAGATGGCACTTCGTCTGATCCAGATGAGACTTCCGATTGACGTAATTTAGCCGTGGCCGCCCATGAGAAAAGGTTCGGCACTCGTGTCCTCGGGCGAGGTTTCACCGAGGTCCGCAAAAAATCCCGCGATACGTCCTAGTACATCGCTCTTGCCGTGGAGATGAAAAAGATCGCGGCGAAACTGCGCGGCACCGGGTAAACCTGCGGAAAACCAGGCCGCGAATTTGCGCATTTGAATCAACATCACACGCTCGTCATAAAATCCGTCCAGGTGCTCCTGCAGGCGCGCCAACACTGGCACCAACGAAGTCGGAGCTCCCCGGCCGTCACGCGCTTGCCGAAATATGCGCGGGTTTTTCAAACAGCCGCGCCCAATCATCACGCCGTCGCAACCGCTAGTGCTCAAGCGCTCGACCGCGTGGGCTGGTGAGCTGATGTCGCCGTTGCCGAGCACAGGCAAAGGACTGGCGCTTTTGACCTCGCGAATGTAATCCCAATCGGCACGGCCGGTGTAGGCAGCGGCGCGCGTGCGTCCATGGATCGCGACCCACGTGACACCTTCGTCATGGGCGACCTTCACCACTTCGTGAGTGTTGCGCGTGTTCTGGTCCCAGCCCGTGCGCACTTTAATCGTAACCGGAATTCCGACCGCGGATTTGGTGGCCCGGATCACGTCGCGCAATTTGTTAAGATCTTTAAGGCAAGCCGAACCCGCACCTTTGTTGACCACTTTGGGTACTGGACAACCAAAATTGAGATCGACAAAATCGGCGCCCATTTGCTCGACAATGCGGGCGGCTTCACTGAGATGTTCGAGCGTTTCACCGAAAAGCTGAATCCCCACCGGATGCTGGGTCGAATCGAACTCCATTAATTTTCGCGTCTTTTGGCTCGAGTATTTCAGCCCGGTCGCGCTGACCAATTCGCTGACGACAATGCCACAACCCATTTCACGCATGAAGGAGCGGAATGGACGGTCCGTGATCCCGGCCATAGGTGCCAGAACGAACGGATTCGCGCGCAGATTTTCGAGGAGTAGGTTTTCTGTCACAGATTTATTTACCCCGTGCGGGCCCCTTCTGTCATCCCAGCCCCAAAGTTTTGCTTATAGAAGTTTTTACAAACTATCGCTTGTGTTTTCCGCCCCCCCTGGCTAGCCCTATGCCATGGAAGACATGGAGAAAATGTACGAGGGCCAAGTCCGGCCGTTCAAAAGGCTATCTATTTTGTTTATCGCAAAATCTCCACGCGCGTATTCGGGTCCGGCTTTGTGAAGCGAACGCTGCTCGCATTTCTCGCCATTGCATTCGGCATCTATTGGTTGTGTACCGCCAAGTTACCCAACGATCGTCCAGCCTCGCTCGCGCCCGAGCTCCCATCCGTGATGCACGCTTTACCCGAACCTGCGGCAAAACGCCTCGGCGAATTCGCCGGCCAGGGTTTGATGAAACTCGCCGGCGATACACGCGTTTGGCTGGCACGCGAAGCCACTAAAATGAAACGGCCGGGAAACCCATCGGTCGCGGCGATTCGGCTCAAGCGCCGCGCCCTGGGCTTGAAACCCGGCGACCTCGGGGCCCTGCGCGCGATCGCGCTGGACCAATCGGCCGAGAGTGATCAGCGCATACTCGCAGTTTACATGATCGGACTTTCGGAGTCGGCCGCGGCGGAAGCTGAATTGCGCAAAATAGGAAAAGCGCCGGTGCCCTCGACTCCAAATGAAAAAGGTTATTCCGATGAAATCACCATTCGCACTCAAGCACTCGAGTCTTTACTCAAGCGCTTGAACCCGGATGCGGCCGGCCGGTTTCTAAACGAAATCATAACGAAGTCGAGTGACCCCGCTCTCCTGCGCCGGGCGCGGTTTTGGCTGAGTCGCCAGTAAAACTGAATACACGGTGGGCGTCCCGATAAATTTTTCCG
>JAYWAE010000429.1:0-8211 GCA_043782715.1 Pseudobdellovibrionaceae bacterium
GGATGCGGCGGCCGAAATTCGTAAAGCCCTGCCCACTTTTATTCAGTCGGTGATGAAGACCGTGGGGCCCTCAACGTCCGAAGTTGCCGCCTGCTTAAATATTGACTGGTTTGAATATTAGCTAGCAAACAGTCTTTTTCGTTTCGGCTGACAGACGGCCACATTGTCGCGCATGGACTGATGAATATAATTTATCTCCGTTCCCAGAAAGGCGCAGATGCTCTGCTCGGCGTCCGTGGAGGGTACATGAGCGCAACCACACAGAACTCCGGAACTTAGGATTACGGAATCACCAAATCTAGAAATAGTCCAAGCTTGGGAAGGCAGGTCGTTGGTCGACGCAGGCGAGTAAGTAGAGTGCCAAACCAACCTCACCCGTCCAAAGCGTAGAACGACCATTCCTCTGGGTCAGGGCATGCATTGCAAAACGTCGGGCGCGATCGAGCCAAATCTCATCGCCTGTGCGCTCAAAAAGGCGCAGGAGTGCGAAACCGTTACCGTCCGTGCCATGGCAGATACCTATGCCTTTTTTTAGAGGTCCGCTAATCCAAACTGTCTCACCGGCTTCGAGTAAGAGGGTTTCTAATTCAGGAGAATAGTTTTTGGGGAAGGAGCGCAACGACGTAATCACACCCGGCGCTCCATGACACCACTGAGTAAGTGGGGGCCGTGGATCTTCCATATGGAAGCCTGGCATCCAATTGGCTCTTCCGTCGGCTCTTCGTGCAGAGGCAAAAGCGGTTCCGATGATCCGATCAAGAAGCAAGCTCCTCTGATCAGATTTAAGATAGTCCTGACCTTCGAGCAACGCATGTACATTTCCGAAAAAGCCGTGCCCCGCACCCACGAATTTTCGCATTTTGCCGTAGAGATCTTGATGCCAAATCCAAAGGCCGTCCGTGGACTCAGTCCACTGTTCGAAGAGATAGTTGGCGCTTGAGCGATACAATTCAATTTCACCGATCCGCAGCGCGGCCAGCATTGTTCCAGGACAGCCCCAAAGTGCCTCGTTTGCGGGATTACGAATGTTCGCCTGCGTGCACTTCTGCAATTTCTTGAGAGTGGACGCCGATGGGCTCAACTTCTGACACAGTAAAAGTATTCCTGCTTCGCCTAAAAGGAAAGACGGGACAGCGGAGCCAGTGTCAGGTTCATCAATATACATTTCATAAATACGGTTAGCGAATTTGCCAGAATCAAAGGGAAGCGTTTGCGCAAGACGGCGGCTCAATTCGTTTAGACCCCAAAGAGTCCCTGTTGCACCGTTATAAAGACACTTGTTGAAGCGAAGAGTCCCTTCTTCGTCTGAGTGCGCGGGCCATAGTCCATGAGGCTCTAAGCGTGTGCACAGGTCATCAAATATGCTTTCCGCTGCTTTAAGGACTATATCGGGAGACCATGGCTCAGAAGTAATCTGCAAGTGGCGGGATGGATCGTAGAGCATCGGAAAATCTAATCTATCTTACCTTCCCGAACAAGAGCCTTCCTTTTTGGAACACGAGCATAGCTCCATTTTGAGACGTGTGGATTTTCGCTATTTTCCATTTGAAGAGAAAGCGGCGATAATTAATTCAGAAATCCAAATTAAAGACTGATGGGAAACGGTGAAATACGTGAATTCAGAACCTGCTAGAACCACACGGGAAGACAATCGTCGGAAGTTCTCCAGTTTCATGGTTGATTCGCGAGCCCTATTGAGAGCTTCAATTCCCTTTCTAATACTGCTTATATCAAATTCCTTTGTCATCGTTTTCACAAGCTGGCGAATGTCCCGGCTTGAGGCTCAGGTTGATATTTCCAAGTCAGGGGCCGCTGAGGTCCTAATGCAGGTTTCTTCACTGGTGATCAGCCCCATGGCGTGGGGAGTGATTGCATTTTCGTTCCTTAGTCTTTTAATTTGGCTACTCTTTAGCAACCGCATTTTCGGGCCCATTGTTCCAATTCGCCGTCAAATCGAGAGATTGACAAAAGGTGACTACGAATTTCGAATTCAATTGCGACGCCATGATGAGTTAAAAGAAGTTGCAGACGATCTCAATCGTCTGGCAGAGGTCCTTAAAAATTCGCGCGGACAATCTTTAGTTCAGGTGTTGGTCTCAGTTGGGATCATGGGCATTCTAATAGCCGCGATGGCCTCAATGCAGGAGAATCAGACAAGAGAGAATCGGGCCCTATCCGAAAAGCTTGCCGCCAACGACTTGGTCCGGGCGGCAACGTCCACTCTAAGCGGGACGGCCTGTAACTTACTATTCACTGCTCCTGGCAACGTAATCGGAGGAAATCTTACTATTCCCAGCACTGTTTCTCCCAACAATCCCTTTGTAATAAATTTGCAGTCGATTCCAACGTCTCTTGGCCCTCCAATTACGACAATCGCGACAATCGGGCAACCGCCCTCTCCTCTGTCGAACACTTTAATAGTTCTACCGGCAGCTGGAATTCAATTGTCTGTAACAGATGTTTCGACGGCGAACCTATTGGTCAACTTTGATCAAACAAAACTTGTTCGTACAATTCATAATCTGAGCTTTCCGCTCAATCTCTCAGTGGACAGTGCAAATAAAATTGTGAGTTGTTCCACAACGGCGATGGGTTCAGCAAATTTAACGCTTTGTGATGGTAGCAACAGGAGCCCTTGCGGGCCGGGTGTAAAGCTCATCGGATGTTGGCAGTCTGGTGAGACGGTCTGTAGAGGTCGTCCCGGCGGCGGGGGTGGCGCCGATACATGTTCGGCACCGCACGTCTGTCTCTGCGAAGGATCCTGCCGAACACCGGACCTCTAAGTAGTTAAAGCCAATTCGCGCGCTGGCGAGAGATATCTCAAAATGTAGTGGATCGAGAGCTACGAAGCGACGGTCCCTTGACTTGACGACTTAGCTAAAACGACTCCATTGCGACATTCAATACTGTCCAACAAATTCTTAATTCCCCCAGCATTTCTGATTTTGTTCCCACGCTTCTCACACTGGCAACACTGGATCAATCGCGCCTAGTATGGCCGCCCTTTCAGCGCAAAAGGTTATTGATCTTGGACAAAATAAAATCAATGCGATGAAAGAGATATTTCGGAAATTTGTGGATGGGTGACAGGCAAAACGTAGCGGCATAGCCTCGTTGGTAACTAAACGAATCCGCCACCACGGCGAGAAACGAGGGAAGTCGCTACCGAATGCGAACTATTCAATAATCGGGACCGCTTCCGTTGATGTGACCTCATATTATCGGATGGTTCTCGAGGCCAATTCTAACGCTATGGGCACCGTTGCACCGACCACCACAAACTTTTCGGTAGAGATCTACGCGCGACTGAACGGGGTTGAGAGCCGAAACCGCCGCGCCCGCCACATCATGCCCCCGGGGCCATTCTCGCCGGACTAAATATATAATATTTAGTTCTATGTGACGAAAGCGAATCTGTCTCAAATTGGTGCGCCGAACAAATGACAAACTTTTAATGGTTCGCCAGATAGCCAACGTCTAGCCGCCCGTTTATTCGGTGTACGCCTGGCACTATACTTGCGATTGGAAGAGGTGCGCTGGGGGGCATTCATGAAGGTTAACAATCAACGTAACTCTCTTTTAATTGGACTGACTCTGATTTCGGTATACGGATTTCAAAACTGCAGTCAGGTAAAGTTTCAAGAGCCTACCTCAAAATCCGTCTCCTCAAGCTCCGTCGACGTCCCACTCTGCAGGCAAACATCGGCGCCAGAAGTTGCGCCAAAACTCAAGTGGGATTGGTATGCACAACTCGACAAGACGAATCCAGATAACTTTCCTGATTTCTCTCAAGTCATGGCAACTCCAATGGTCGCGGACCTCAACGGCGATGGAAATTCGAAGGTAGTTTTTGTTTCATGGACCATCAATTCGAAGCTCGTAGATCAACAAAATATTAACCCGTTAACCGGTAAGATAATTGGTGGATACTCAACCAATGGCGTACTTCGAATTGTGAATGGCAAAGATGGTTCAACAATTAAGTCGGTAGCCGATTTGAAGCTTGCTCCGCTAGGAGCGGCCTCACCAATTCTAGTGGATCTCGACGGAGATGGAAAAATCGAAATCATCTATCCCCATTATTTAGGACGCTCTGTCATCGCACTCAATTCCGACGGCTCTTTGCGCTGGATATACAAAACAAAATATGGGGTCAATAACTTCCGCAGCTTTTCGACCGCCGATCTCAACGGCGATGGGCGCGCCGACATTATTCTTGGCAATGAAGTGATCTCTGAAGATGCTTCGGGCCAACCTCAACAACTTTTCACTCTCAGCAGCGGAAGCAGCGTCTTCCAATTTGCCCATGCCTTGGACTACACCAAGCCCACAGAGAAGCGAATCATCGGAAAAAACGGTGTTTTCGACAACAAAGGCAATAAGCTTTTTGATCTCGACCCGGGCTTACTCTATGCAGCAGCAGAAGTTGACCCCAGTAGCCCCGGCATCGAAATTGTTGGTTCAGGCGGCGGCAAAATTAAAATTTATGATGGCATCCATGGACAGTTATTGAAGAGCGTAGATCTATCTCCAATCAGCGAACTGCAATGCCCAAAAGGCGTTGGAGGCGGAGCGCCGACAATTGGAGATTTCGATGGCAACCCGCACACGATTGAAATCGCGGTCGCCACTGGCAAATACCTCACAATATTCGATCAAAATCTTAATCTCATTGCCAAACTCGAAACTCAAGATTGCAGCTCAGAGGCAACGGGAATCAGTTCCTTCGACTTTAACGGCGACGGTAAGCCCGAGATTCTTTACGGTGACGAGAAATATTTTAGAATTCTTGAACTCAAACGTGGGCAACTGCAAGTCGTGTCAAAAATCGTAAACCCGTCTGGAACACTGCTCGAATATCCTGTTGTGGTTGATCTCGAGGGCAATGGCACTTCGGCAATCGTGGTGGCTTCTAACAACTATTATCTCTCGTATTCCGGCCCCTCTGAACTCCAAGATCTCGAGACGGCAAGACATGTGACAGGGGTACGAGCCTTTGAGTCAACCGTTGCAGGCAGCTGGATGCCCACGGGAAAAATTTGGAATCAATACGATTTCAATCCGATGCTGATTACCGAGCACGGTCTTCCGACTTCAACCCCGATAGTTGAAGGAAGTTATTTAACAAAAATATTTCGCCGAAATGTTCAGCTCGCTTTGTTCGAACCAAAGTGCAGTACGCAATAGTTCAAGCGGTAAATCTAAAATCGGTAACCAAACGCTCCCCCGACGGGTAGTCGGCTCTTATATCCAGGCAGACATCTCATCGCAAAATTTGAATTCAAAACATCAGAGGGAAGAGAAGATGAAAAAACCAACATAGTAATGTAGGTAGGTAGGTAGGTAGGTAGATAGTATTAGATCGCCCCGGCCCTCGGAATGCTAACGGATACTCTGGCAAGCCTTCAACGGGCGGGTTGTACAGAAGATTTTCGCCAATTTTTTCATTCAGTCGGCGTGCAATCGGAGGCCCTACACGATTTAGACAGGCCAGATAGGGCGTGAACGTTCCCATCTGGCCGGCTGTCGGCCGTGATTCTCCACCCGGTGTTAAAGGCTTCAGATCGCTTAGGCCGAGGGTATCTCCTTTCGCCCCCGTGATAATTGCCTCTAGCTCGCTGCCGAGGCCCAACAGCACGATCAAATGTCCTACGGCAAATTTTTGCGCCAGCTCTGGTCTGGCTTGGCGAAGAAATAGAACCCGACCTGAGTCGATAGGCGCCGGCACGGCGTTGACCAAGTCGCTGCGAATAGCCCTAGAAACCGCAACGAGCGTCGTAAAAAAATCCAAAAACAAGAGACCCGATGAGGTTACTAATCGCATGCTTGAAAAGAGACGGACAAGTTTGTATTCCGCCGCAGTATTGAATTGGAGCACAGTCGCGGTGGCCACTGATTGGTCATAGATCGTCTAAAAAAAGTTCTTTTTGTTCGGACCTGTTGACGTCGGGATCACCCATGCGACATGAGCAACTCAAAACAAATTTGGACAAAGCCGACTCATTTTGAAACGCCGATCTCATAGACGCCACTTAAATCATAGGCGAATCAATTTAAGATTATCTCCCTTAAACCAACAAGATAGCTACCAGCATCGACGAAATTGGGCACAACCTCTGCAACACTATGGAAGAGGCTTAGCCGAGGGGGCAATGTGCGCAGTTTCAAAAAATTTCTTAGATTGCCTTTCCTTGCATCCGTCACCACTCTAAAAAAGCTGCGGACGAGCCTCCACCTAATTTTTTCGATCTTTCTCGCCACTGCGGCTTTTCAAAACTGCGGTCGTGTTGAATCCCTGAACCAATCGTCTACGCAGCCTTCTGCAGAACGAATTAGATCAGGAGGCATTCCAGATGCCCACGCCATTTCGCCGGTTTGGAAATTGGCAGAATGGAATGGTCGCCCTGCCGAGTCTGTTTACTTTGATGGATCACTATCAAACACTTCCGGGTCCGTCCGGTTGAATGTACAAGAAGTAGGCACGCCCGTACCACCTCTTATGACTTTAGAAGATCCAACATTCGCACTTTTTTTAACTAGTCCTCCACAGCGTGTGTGGGCAAACGGTGCTTTGAACTCACTCGGAGGGCCAAGCAATTCCCCAATTGAAAATACGGTTTTCAATCCCAGGTACAACACCATTGTAAAACCAGAACTGATCACCTATCCCGCAGCACTTGGTATAAATGAAAGCGAAATTGGTAACGGCCTCGGCGATGACACCGTCGCACTCCAGTACGCCATCGAATTCACCAAAGCCATAACGCCGGCCACCTTGATGCTGAATGGCAATTATAAAGTCACCAGAGTTTTAGATGTTAGCCGCGCCAGTCACCTGGACATTGGAGGCAGCGGTACGATTCGCAAAAGCGGCGCGAACGCCAAAATCTCGGGAATTTTCCGTATCATGGATGGCTGCAAAGATGTCCGGGTTGCAAATCTAAATTTGATCGGAAGCCACAGTTCAATATTAACTTCTGATTTTTGGGCGCTCCCCAATGATCAAGTTGACGGCATCTCCATTGGTAAAATGCCAAACGATGGTATGGAGAAAAACGTCGGTATAACTATCGAAAATAACAAAATGACCGGATTCAATCATTCGGCCATTCTGGTGATGGGAAATCTTAAGATCCCAGCCAGCTGGGTCGCGGCTCATCCGAATTGGCAAATGGAACATCTCTTTTATTGGAACGTCGGAAACGCCCTCAGCCTCGCCAATGAATCCGTGATGATTCGCAACAACGAAATCACAAACAGTTCAAATGGTATTTTTGTTTATAAGAATGCCAGCAATATCGTCATTGAAAAAAACTACGTCCATAACACGGGTTACGACGGCATCGTCCTCGACACCAGGGCCTATTCGGATGCGAACGACAGCATGCCGATTACTACGGTCAGAATCCTCGGCAACTTGGTCGAGAACATTGGGCATCAACACTCTTCCATTGGCATTTTGGCTAAGGGAAAGGTGACGGACGTGGTCATTATACGCAACACGGTTCGCGGAGTGCGCGCCGCACCCATTGCGGGGCAATCCATCCAAAACGCCGTTGGTATTCAAGCCGTATGGGACGCTTCTAGGCATCCGGGCTCAAAAGTTATTGTCGGATTGAATGAAATTTCAGAGGTATCAGCGGGACTCAATGCTCATGTGGTAGGGCTATCGGTCGCCGAAAATTTTAACAGCGTGAATGTTTATGGAAACATTGTGAGCAATGTAATCAATGGGCCTTGCCTATTTGTAGGCTATGATTATGCAGCCAGTGTATCGCAAAATAACATGAACAACTGCGGCTATACCACCGGCTATTTTGCCGGCAAGAAAGTGCGCATGGGTGAAGGCGCCTCGACTGTTGTAAGTTTCGGGCCGAACAGCTATCAGGGCGTACCGTTGAGTTCCGCGAACGAATCGACATGGTTAATAAAATGCCAGAGATCTGCAAGTGCCGTGGAGAGCTGCAAATAGGTCACTTCGTTTCAACATTCTGACGCTGGAGAAAAATGAGCCCCCCAAAAAAATCTTCTACGAAAAGTTCATCTGCGCTCAAATGGCCTGAGCACTTTGAAGCGCCAACAGGGCCAAAACCAGTTCTTATTGTCCCAATGGTGGGATGAGGAATTTTTTGTTTTTAGGAATATCAATTCCAATAACTGCAGAAGTGCTGGTTCCGGGAATTAGCCAACGAATGTCAAAGACAACCTCGA
>JAYWAE010000430.1:0-8205 GCA_043782715.1 Pseudobdellovibrionaceae bacterium
GCCGGCGCATGCGCGAAACGGGAATCGACGGCGTGTCGCAATACTTGGCCTATGCCAAAGAGAATGAAGAAGAGCACAAGCACCTACTCTCCGCTCTCAGTATTCATACCACCTCCTGGTTCCGTGAAAATCCGCACTACGTAATTTTGCAAAAAGTGCTGCTGTCGCGCGAAAGTAAATCTCCGTTTCGCGTATGGTCGTGCGCCAGTTCGACAGGTGAGGAAGTCTACTCGGTCGGCTTATTGTGCGAGGAATTCCGCCGCTTTCACCCTGAGTTCGACTACAGCATTCTGGGCACCGACATCGATCCCATTTCGCTCGACCACGCCCGGCGCGCTGTATATGAAAAAAAATATCTCAACGGTCCAATCGCTTTTTACAAAAAGCACGTCATGCTCGGCAGCGGTACGACCGCCGACTACTTCACTTTCAGCAATGAAATACGCAAACGCTGCTCGTTCAAACCACATGATATTCGCTTAGTCGATTACAAAGGCCTTCCTAACGATCTGATCCTCTGCCGCAACGTTTTGATTTATTTCCAGGCCAAACAAGTCGAAGCGGTCATTCACCACTTGTTGAGCCAACTCAATAGTGGCGGCCACCTGATTCTTGGACATTCCGAGATAATCGATTACCAGAGATTCGGCCTCACATTGCGCGGCCATTCTGTTTATGAAAAGACCCCATCGGCCGCGCGCTCGGTCTTGAAAAAGACTGGCTCCGATTCGGCCGGAAACGCGGCATCCACGCAAGACTCATATGCAACTTTAGAAGCTAAGACCAAGCCCGCACCTAAACCGCGCCCCTCATCTCCAGCCAAAGTGATTCGCCAGTGCCCGCCAGCCTTCTCGCCCAAGGCGATTGTCATCGGGGCCAGCACCGGAGGCCCCGAGGCACTCTCGCATGTCTTGCGCAATATGCCGCCCGATTGCCCGCCGGTGGTGGTGGCCCAACACATCGCCGGCGACTTCTCGCGCGCCTTCGGCCAACGGCTGGCGCAAGTCTCGGGACTCAAGCTGGCCCCATTTATCGACCGCACCGCTCTTCAGCGCGGACATCTCTACTGCGCCGATGCGAATCATCACGTCACGATTGAACGCGCGGGCTCGCAGTTGCTCATCCGCCAGCAAGATGCCGAACCGATTAACGGTTTGCGCCCTAACGTCGACCATTTGTTCCAGTCGGCTCACCCTTTCGCGGCCGAAACCATTGCGGTTCTGCTTTCGGGAATGGGACGCGACGGAGCGGACGGAATGCGCGCGCTCCATCAAGAAGCGGCGTATACCTTCGCGCAGAGCGAAGATGATTGCGTGGTATTCGGCATGCCGAAGGAAGCTATTTTGAGCCAAGCCGTGGACTTCATTGGCTCAGGCGATCAGATTCACGGCGCGCTACTCGAGATCATCCGCCGCCAGCAGCCCTAAACGCGCCCTCTTGATCTGCTATGCTGATCTCCTTCGTTGGGGGAAGAATGAATTCTACGATTTGGCACCGGCTGGGATCCCTCGACCGGGTCCGTGCCGACTACGAGCTCACTTTTTGATTGAGCTTTCTGGGAGCGGGAATTTATTCGGCGCCCACGGACTTGAGATAGTGGGCGACTTCGCTCTGATTGCCCATCACGGCCAAGCCAAGCGGAGTTACTCCATCGCCCGACTTAACCTTAAGATCGGCATTCGCGCCAACCAAAATTTTCACCACATCGAGGCGGCCATCCATCGCCGCCAAGCTGACAGCAGAATAACCCTTGCTCGAGCGCGCGTTCACGTCCGCTCCGCCGCTGAGCAATGTTTTTACCGCCAACAAATTGCCCTGTTTAGCGGCTGCCATTAGGGCCGTCATGCCGGTCGCATCCTTGGCGTTGACGTTGGCCTTTTTGTCGATGAGAAAGGTGATGATGTTTTCATGGCCACGAAGCGCGGCTAGCATCAGCGGAGTCAGTCCTTTGTCGGTGGCTGCATTGACATCGGCACCTTTGCTAATTAGTTCTTTCAACTGAGCAAGATCACCCTGCATGGCGGCCTTAATGGCCTGCGCGCCCGTTCCCGGGTCAGTGGCTCCTGCGGCAACCGTGAAGCTGCAGAACATCATGATGTAAATCAGTCGTGCCAGTTTTTGCATAGTTCCCGGTTAGGCGCTCTCTTTTACCACTTTCAATAACGGCTTCTTGTTTTGCTGACCGCCTTTTCCTTTCGGAATTTGTGGACTAGGGCTGCTTTGGTGACCACGCACCAGTGCGCTCAAACTATCAACGGCCGTAGCCAAGCCGATCGCGTGAGTCTTCAAGCCATCCGCAAGCATCGCAATACCTTGGGCCATGCGATCCGATTCAGCGGCGGTGTTGTTCAAATCGTTCATCGCATTTACCACATAGTCGACACCCGAGTTTTGCTCGGCCGAAGCCGCACTGATCGAGTCGACCATCTCCTTCAGCTGTCCCGAACGATCGGTCAACAGTTTAAAAAACTCATAGCAACGGGCCGAAAGTTCATTGGCGTTGCCGATCTTTTCCTTGGTTCTCAGTACCGTAGACTCGACTTTATTGGCGCTTTTGTCGAGCAGTTCATTGATCTGTTGCGCGGCCTTGCCGCTCATGTCGGCAAGACTGCCCATCTCTGTGGCAACTACCGCGAATCCCAAACCATGTTGACCCGCACGCGCAGCCTCAATGTTGGCATTGAACGAAAGCATCTGCGTCTTGAAAACGATTTCATTGATTACGTTGGTGCGCTCACGAATCAAGCGCACGACGGCATTCACTTCTTCAAGTTCGGTATTGGACCGGTCAATCTCGATCATCGCGTCTTTAAGGCCCTGAACGATGTCTTTGCCATCGTTGGCTTCCTGAAAGCTAGCTTCCGACAGGCGCACAGCATTGACCGAGGTCATGGACGTCTGCGACAGCAAGCGTTTCATCTCTTCCATGCTAACGACGGTCTCGGTGCTGCTCGAAGACTGGCGATTGGCCGTTTCGCGTAACTGATTGCTGGAGACTTGTGCTTCGTCTACCATTTCCAGGAGCCGCTTGGAAGTCAGCTGCAACGAACCATTGGTCGATCTGAGCGATTGGTTAACGCCCGCAAGTACAAAATAAAAGAACAGAGTACTGAAGAAAGCGCAGATCAACAGTGCCACGCCGGTGGCCATTGCCGTCCGTCCCGAAGCTTCCGCTTGGTCAACGGCGGCTTGCAATTCGCTGTTGGTCGCATTGCGCAAGTTTTGCAAACCGCTTTCGACTTCGACCATTTTGGCTACTGAATCTTTGTAATCGCCTTGCACGGATGCCAGCTGTGAAATTCCAGCCACGACGTTTTGCAGAATGTCGTTCAACTTCATGTGAGCGGCAACGTACTGCTTTTGCAATTCCATGGCTTCGGCTACGTGAGGCAGATCTTTTTCTTTCCAAGAGTCAAAAGACTTGATGATGAGTTTATCGGCTTTGTCGACGCGGCCGATACCTTCAAAATTATGCGTCAACACAGCCTGTGTGGCCGCTGCACGAAGCGCACCCATGGCGTTGAATATGTCGTTGTTCAGATCGAGCGCGGGCAATTGCTGGCGCACGATCTTTTCCATGCTGTGCGAGTAATGCTTGAGAATGACGTAGTTGATCGCGAAATAGGCGGAAAAGCCGAGCAGGCCGACGCCCAATATGACAAGCATTTTGGCTTGTACGGAAAGCCTGTTGTGCAGATTTCTCACGCGATCCTCCCTGCCTCCATATATTCGGCATTTCGTGCGTGAATCTGAATCTAACTTGAGCGCGGCAAAGGTCCAGCCGGATCGAAACCAATGGTGTAGCGAGATCGCGGACCCGACGTGACTTTCGGCTAGCTGCTCGATGGTTTGTGTAAACGTGACTGGAATCGAGAAAATACTGTGCCATAAAGGCGAAAAGCAAAAATCCCTATGCGGCGAAAGGTATTTGATTGACAAGGTTTTACTAGCGAAACTTAGATAGCGGGATGTTGAAAATTCGCACTCTGGAACAGAGCGACCTGGGCCCACTCAAAGCCTTCACAGATCGTGAAATCGGCGCCGGATATTACTCCGAAACTGAGCTGTCCGATATCTTTCGCCGCTCGAGCAAATCCGGCGTGATGTGCTCACTCTTATTGTGCGCCGCCGACGGACGAATCGAAGGCGTTCGTTTTAGTTTTCCGCCCGGCAATTGGAGCCATGGCAAAGGCCAGGGCCTAAATCCAGAGAAATGGCCGCATGGCTTAAATGAAACGGCCTATTTTCAATCTCTGTTTTTGTCGGCAAATGTGCAAGGCCACGGCTGGGGCGGAAAAATCTCATCGGCTTCCATTGAAATTCTCAAACGCGCCGGCGCCAAGGGCATTGCATGCCACTCGTGGAAGCAAAGCCCGCACGGCTCCTCGACCCGCTACTTGCAAAAACTCGGTTTCAAAAAAGTCGCGGAACACGCGGAGTATTGGAAAGAGGTAAACTACAATTGCACGATTTGCCTCACACCCCCCTGCCGCTGTACCGCCGAAGAAATGTATCTTGATCTGGAGGAGAAAAACGCATGAGCACTTCCTATTGGCTGGACCGCAGCAGTAAAAATGCCAAGCGCATTTATGATGCAGTTATCGTCGGCGCCGGCGTGTCGGGCCTCTCGGCGGCTTATTGGCTGAACAAAGAAGACCCGTCACTCAAAATCGCCATCGTGGAAAAATCGCGTTTGGCCTTTGGTGCCAGCGGCCGCAATGCCGGCTTCATCACCTGCGGCTCGGTCGAACATTTCAATCGCATGATCAACAAGCACGGACTCGAACAAGCGACGGCGATTTGGCGATTTGCCCAAGAGAACTTGCGCATGCTCAAAGAACACATCATTCAGGACGCAGGCACCGCCCTTTCCTTCGAGCACAACGGCGCCTACTCACTGGCCGCGCAACCGAACGAAATGGAAGAGTTGAAGACCGTAGCGGGCATCATGAACAAGCTCGCGATCCGCACCGAAGTGCTCACGGCCCAAGATGTTGCCGCCCACGCCGGAGCCCAAGGGTTCGTCGGCGGCATCAAATATCTCGACGATGCCTCCATCAATCCAGTGGGGCTGGTCGAGCGGATGCGCTCCAAAGTGAGAGCCGATTTGTTTGAAGGTTTCGAAGCCAACGGCATAGCGGAAGGCGACGGCGGAACGCGAATCCTGAAAACCGACGGGGGCGAATTTGAAGCCCCGATGATATTGCTCAATCTCAACGGCTTTTCGGCCACCATGCATCCGTGGTTCAAGGACAAGATCTACGCCACCCGCGGCCAGTGCCTGATGTTGGAGAAAGTGCCGCGTTTCATGGATGCTCCATGCTATGCCAACTTCTATTTAGATTATTTCCGCCAGCTGCCGTCAGGCGAATTGCTTATCGGTGGCTTTCGCCAGGTGGAGAAAGATTCCGAAGTCGGCTACTCCGACCACATCACAGAGCCGATCCAGAAGGCCCTGCATGAATTCGTGCAGCAGCATCTGCCGCAATTCAAAAGCGCGCGCGTGACCCACCGCTGGTCCGGCGTCATGGGCTTCGCCAAAGACGGCGAACCCATGGTCGGCTCAATCCCCGACGACCCGCAGGTCTTCTTCGCCGGTGGCTACACCGCTCACGGCATCGGCCTCGCCTTTCACACCACGAAATGCTTAGTGGATATGATCTACGGCCGCGAAGTCCCCGGCTGGCTCAGTGCCAGGCGGTTCGGCTAGATTTTTAAAGTAAGGATCAAATATTGGGGTACGGGAGTACCGGGGGCGGATAACCGTTATAAATATTGCCGCCGCCGCTCCATTGATTGCTGCCATTCCACTGGCCGTTTTGGCCACCATTGGCGCCGGCGCCATTCCACATGTTGCCGCCGTTCCACTGGCCGTTCTGTCCACCGTTGTAGCCGCCATTGAACCCGCCCTGCCCATAACCCGCACCGTTGTAGACATTGCCCAATAATCCACCGTAGTTCACGCCCGGGACCGGCTGCATGATGCCATAAGGAGTGCGGATGCCGCCCATGTAATTGGGAGGCACGAAGCGCGGAGGATAAAACTGTCCCGTCGGCGGATAGTAGTCGGCCTGGTGCTCAGGCTTACTGCGGCCCCAAAGCATATAGCCCAAGCCAACACCCAGCGCTAAACCGCCCAGTCCCATGATGATGGGATTGGAGAAAAAACTAGATAACCCACCGCCATTTGATGCCGCCTTTGGCGAGCTGTCGCTTCCATTGCCTTTATCGGGATAGGGAGTATAGGGATCGGCGACTTCGCCCGAGCTGTCTTTGTCGAGACCCGATCTGTTGGTGTCGGCGGTCGTGGCCGGAGTGACGTCATCCACGGGGCAATTGCCATCGGGGCAGGTGCCAGCTTCGGTCTTGGTGTCGAGGTAAGTTTCGAGATCGGGACAAATGTCTTTGGTGATGCAGCTTAAATTCGACCTGCAATCTACGGCCTTGTCGTTCAACCATTGCTGGGCATCGCGAGAAACTTGGCTATCGTCTTTGTAGTATTTGGCCAAACACTTAATGCCTCGGCTTTTTTTTCGTACGGAGGGACCGCCATCGGCGTAAGCGCCCGGTATCCACGCGGACTGAGCGACAAAAACAAAAGTTGTTACCAATCGCGTAAACATATCTGCTCCCCTACCCTATCTTTTCGGCAGAACAGACAAAACCTCGAATGAAATCAACGCCGGTCTCAATCCGAGACAAGTCAATACGCGTTATTTATAGTTTTCTGGAAAAAGATTTCGCTCGAGACTCTCGATCACAATATGGATCAGTTTGATGTGCAACTCTTGGATCCGGTCGGAGGTCGCGCCCGGCGCGACGATGGTTAGGTCGGCGAGGTTTTTGAGTTCGCCCCCACCCCGCCCACTCAAGGCGATGGTGCGCATGCCCAAAGACTTCGCGGCCTGAAAGGCTAAAATCAAATTCTTCGAATTTCCACTCGTCGAAAGGCCAACCAGCAAGTCGCCCTCCCGGCCCAAGCCCTGCACTTGGCGCGAGAACACATGCTCAAAGCCGTAGTCGTTACTCACGCACGTCGTGTGGCTGGCATCACCAAGCGCCAGCGCTCCTAAAGCGCGGCGGTCTTTGCGATAGCGTCCCGTGAGCTCCTCGGCGAAGTGCATGGCATCGCAATGACTGCCGCCGTTTCCGCACGTGAAGACGTTGCCGCCCGCTTTGACCGTTTCGATCAACATGACGGAGAACCGCTCACATAAATCGAGGTTGGCCGAGACGGAGAAAAATTCATTCAAGCAGCGAGCTGCTTCACCCAGGCTAGATTGCCAAATTTCACGTGCGAACATCTCTGGTTCCTAACGGCGCTTGTAGTTGCGCTTGCCGATTTGATTTTGATAGGCGTTGTTGCCGAAGTACCGGCGTGCCGCCACGTTGTAGGCTTGCGCCGCCCGCTGTTCAGTGCCGAAGTGCCCGAGATTGATGGCGACGCCGTCGACCTCGATGGCCGCGCGCCATTTGCCATCAGCCCGCGATTTCGAAACGCCACGAAAGCCCGAAGTCGCCTTTTTGCGATTCTTGGGCAGCAGGCGCTGGCGCTGGCTCAAGGTGAGCACGAGCAAATTGCCTTTGCGGTAATCGAGCCCGTCGTTGAACCGGCGCGGGTACACCTGTTTACCCTTGGCGGGCTTCATCAAGAATTTTCCCAAAGTAATATTGCGTACACCTGCTTTGGTGCGCACGGAGGTGACGACCCGGCGACGGCCCGTGGTACCCTCGGTCACGCGCCAACTATGCTCGCTGACCCGTTTTAAATCCGCGCGGTCGATTTTTACTTTTAAGTTCGGATGCACTTTGATGTAGACCCATGCTTTATCTCTCATGGAACATAGGGTAGCAACGTCCTTGGACCCTGTGAAAGAAAAAAGATGAATCTGCTTCAAATGCAACGCGGCTCCAAACACTATGGCACGAAAGCCCTTTTCGATGCCGCAAGCTTCGCCGTCAACGAGGGCGAGCACGTCGGCGTGATCGGGCCCAACGGTGCGGGTAAGACGACACTGTTCAAAATACTCGTCGGACAAGAAGAACTGGACTCAGGCCAGCTCACCAAAGCACAGGCTTTGCGCGTCGGCTACCTGGAGCAGGAGAGCGAATGGGACCTTGATCTCTCGTCGGAAGAGTATCTGACGCAGAACTGCCTCAAGCCCATCTGGGAACTCAAACAATATGGCCGCGGCCTCGGGCTCG
>JAYWAE010000431.1:0-3109 GCA_043782715.1 Pseudobdellovibrionaceae bacterium
CGCGAACTCGCCGGGAAGGTGCAAACACCCGTAGTTTTGCTGCAAGCCGGTGACGACCGGTTTGTCGGCGGCGATGGGCAGGATGATTTTTGCGCCCAAGCCACCCGCTGCAAGATTTTACCGCTGCCTGGCGCGCGCCATGAGATCTTTTCCGAACAAGACCGCTACCGAGCCCCGGCACTTGCGGCGACACTTAAGTTTTTTGCTGAGCCTTAACCGTCTGCCGTTTTTTAATTGTGAACGAAAACGAGATATTCCTCGAGCCCGTGACGTTCCATCACCGCCCAGATTTTTCCCGGCTGAGGTTTCTTTTTAGCTAGCGTACGTGACACGCGCATTTCCGTGCACTCGAGCCGCACCACGGCCTCATCGTCTAGCGAAGGCTTCAAACAGCGCTCTTGCAGCGACTCAATGTCGTCGGTTCGTAATGAAAGTGCGATGGTCGAAAGCGCCAGCACCGGATGACGGACGATTTTGTCGAGCTGGCGGCTCAGCGAATCCTTCATCAAGTGGCTCACTTCACCGGTCAACCCGTGGACGACGACCATGTGGCCGGCTTGCAGGTGCTGTTGCACTTGCTTTTGTAATTCACCAGAGGCGACCGCGGCTGGGCCATAGGGCAATACTTCCCAAGGTTGGTTTCCGGGCAGCAGGCTTAAACCCTCGCGCTGAAACAGCACATCGATTTTGATCTGATCGGCGCTCGCCGATTTCAAAAAACCCAACCAAATGTAAGGTGAACTTGTGAGATCAGCAGTCGATCCCAGAACAATCAAACGCTCTGGCCGGATGTTCTGGCGCAAGCGCTTGTAAATCACCGCGCCGATTTGTTCGGGATTCTCGAATTCCGTGGCGTTTAAAACTGGAATTGGTTTCGGACGCAAACCGTAGCGGATCGTGGAGTAGACGACAGTCGAAATTAGGACCGCCGCTAAAATCCAGAGCCAGCGCTTCATCTTCATGTCTTACGATTAGCCGGTTACTCCAGGCGCGTCAATGCCTTGTGTCATGAGATGACATCACTGGTTACGGCGCGCACATTGGAGCGTACGGACTTGATCCCCAAGGACAGGTACCTCATGAAGAATGCCGATTTCAAATCCTATGCTCTCCTCGGCTCCGGCCGAGTCGCCCGGCATCTTTTATTTTACCTCGAAAGCTTAAATTTACCGGTGCAGACATGGGCTCGCCGTAACGATCCGCCCGAACGACTGCGTGAAGCAGTTGAGGCCAGTTCCCACATTTTGTTTGCCGTCAAAGACGATGCGGTCGCGGAATTGAGCCGGCCGTTTCTTAGTTCCGGCAAAACGCTCGTGCATTTTTCCGGCGCTTTGCAATTGGAAGGCGTGTTCGCGGCTCATCCGTTGATGACTTTTGGTCAGCAGTTCGAAGATCTCGATTGGTATCCGTTGATTCCCTTCGTGCTCGACTTTGGCACTTCGCTGCAGCAGCTGCTGCCCGGCTTACCCAATCGTGGCTGGAACTTGGATCCTCGGCATCGCCCGTTGTATCACGCACTCGCCGCCTTGGCCGGCAACTCCGCTTTTCTGCTGTGGAACAATATCGGCGATGAATTTGAACGCACGCTCAAATTGCCACGCGGCTTGCTGCAACCGTTCTTGCATCAGGCAGTCACCAATTCTGCTTTAGGCGCAGTGCCGAATTTCACCGGCCCTGTCGCCCGCGGAGACTGGGAGACCGTAAAAAAACACCTCGCAGCGCTCAGCCAGCGGCCCGACTTGCTCGCGGCCTATCGCGGCTATTTGCAGCTGGCGCGCGAATCGGGCCATTCCATTCCGGAGGCACTCGTATGAACATTCTCGAATTGCGCAGCTGCAAAGAAAAAAACCGCCGGCTGGCGATGGTCACCTGCTACGATTTTTGGTCGGCGAAACTGCTGAATGAAACCGGTGTTGATTTGATTTTGGTCGGCGACAGCGGTGCCATGGTGATGCATGGTTTTGATAGCACCATTCCCGCGACGGTTGACATGATGTGCGCGCACGTCGCGGCGGTCAGCCGGGGTGCTGCAAAAAAATTCATCGTCGCCGATTTGCCTTTTATGGCCTTCCGCTCCGACCTCGCCACCAATATTGAAGGTGTACGGCGCTTGATGTCGGCCGGCGCCCATGCGGTGAAGCTCGAAGGCTTCACCGGCAATGGTGAGTTCATCACCCATCTGGTGAATTCAGGCGTGCCGGTGATGGGCCATCTCGGTTTGACGCCACAATCGGTGAATGTACTCGGAGGATTTCGTGTGCAGGGCCGCGGTGAGGAGCAGGCCAAGCGCATTTTGGCGGAAGCCCGCGCCCTCGAAGACGCCGGTTGTTTTTCACTGGTGCTCGAGTGCGTGCCGGGAGACTTGGCGGCGGAGATCACTTCGACGCTCAAGATCTCCACCATTGGCATCGGTGCGGGCGCCGGTTGTGACGGCCAAGTGCTCGTGTTGCATGATTTGCTTGGACTCAATCCCGGTTTCAAAGCGAAATTTCTGCGTCAGTATTTGAACGGCGCAGAGCTAATGAAAGAAGCCGTGGAAAAATATTGTTCCGACGTCGTGGAAGGAAAGTTCCCCTCCGCGGCCGAGACTTACGAGTAGGTGTGCCGTGAAAATTGTCGAGACTGTGCGAGATTTTAAAACCTTGCGTGCGGAGTGGCGCCGCCAAGGTTTGACCCTAGGCTTCGTGCCAACAATGGGAGCCCTTCATCAGGGCCATATTTCGCTGCTCGAACGCGCACAAAAAGAAAACCAACGCACCGCCGTCAGTATTTTCGTCAACCCGACACAGTTCAACGACCGCAAAGACTTGGAAAAATATCCGCAGCCGCGCGAGCGCGACCTGATGATGCTTCAGCGCGCCGGAGTTTCCGCCGTTTTCGTGCCTGCGCCGCAGGAGATTTACCACGATGGCTACCGCTTCACCGTGAACGAAAGCATGTTGAGCGGAATTTTATGTGGACCCTTACGCCCTGGTCATTTCAATGGCGTGATGACCGTTGTTTTGAAGTTGCTGAACGTCGTGGGTGCGGATCGTGCCTACTTTTGTGAAAAAGACTATCAGCAGCTGAAACTCATTCAAGACATGGCCGCGGCATTTTTTATCGACAC
>JAYWAE010000432.1:0-3105 GCA_043782715.1 Pseudobdellovibrionaceae bacterium
ATCCTCACGATGTCGATGAAGAACTCATTCGGCGATCTCAAGTACGATCTGGAAACCAAAAACAACGTGGTGAAGGAAATCATCGACAGCGTGCTCAAAGGCATTCCCACCATCACGGTCAACGCCAACGTCAAAGGCTCGCTACATGATCTCGACATTCACATCAATTCAAACCTGGGTGAAGAGCTCTCCAAAGGCTTCCAAAAACAACTGCAAGCCAAGATCGGCGAAGCCAAAGCACAATTGCAAAAGCAGATTGACGAAAAAATCGGGGGCGAGAAAAACAAACTCAAAGCCGAGTTGGACAAGGCCAACGGCGGCGTCACCAAAGACATCGACGGCAAAAAATCCGAAGCCGACAAAGTCATCAAAGACGCCCAAAACCAAGTGAATGGTAAACAAGGCGGCGGCCAGAAGAAGAAAGTCGAAGAAGAAGGCAAAAAGCTCCTCAACAAATTCCTCGGCAAGTAGCCGGTTCGGTTTTAAAAGTGAACGCCAACTCTTAGTGAGCCGTCAAACTAGTCGTGGCCTCCGGAAAGATTGACGGCCCCGTGCCCGACGGCAGCTCGGCCGCTTTCTAAAATCACATAGGCGCGATCTACAGTCCAAGCGCCTCTTTGAAGTAGTCCAGTGCCATGGGATCATTCCACACTTGCTCGCCGGCGATCTTGCGCACCATCTTGTGCTCCTTGTTCAAAATGTACGTTTCGGGCAACTGATCGGTACCGAACAATTCACCGCTCTTGCGCTCTTTGTCCCAAACGATCACAAAATCCTTCGGCACTTCTCCAAAAGCTTTAATAAAGCTGTCGAGGTCATCGCGCGAGTGATCGTGTGAGATAGCCAGCACAACGAGTTGCCCTTTAAAATGCTCGACGAGCCCCTTGAGTGACGGAAACTCCTTCACGCATGGCGCACACCACGAAGCCCACAGATTAACCAATACGGCCTTGCCTTTGAATTGGCTAAGCGAAATCTCTTTGCCATCCAATCCCGGAAACGAAAAATCCGGAACGCCCTCTTTCTCAAGCTGATTCAGTCTCAGCGTCGATACCGAAGGTTGCTGCCCGCGTGTCAGAAATCCCCAATAGTAATAAATAGGAATGGCAACCAGCCCCGCCGTCACCAACACCGCAAATATTCCACGCAGTTTGAACATGCCAAAAGTATATCGCCAGCAAGCGCCTGCAAGAAATAAAAAAACCCAGGGCTTCCCCTGGGTCTTTCACAATTCGGCTGAATTTCTAAGATTAGACTCGCGATTCGGCGCGCGATTTGCGTTCAATGCGGCGAACGTTCTTCTTCAAACGGCGTTTGTAAGCCGCCTTAACCTTCGCACGATCCGAAGCGGTCGCATCACCTTTAACGGTTTCAGCCGTGGTGGCCGCCGGAGGCGTGTAATCCACGAACTCCAAAAATGCCATGTCGGCTTGATCGCCCGGACGAGCACCCAATTTGATGACGCGCGTGTAACCGCCCTTGCGAGTTTCAAAGCGCTTTTTCAAATCACCAGCCAACGTCTCCACAACGATGTCGTTGGGATAGCGGGCAAGCAGCAAGCGGCGCGAATGTAACGTGCCATCCTTACCGAGAGTGATCGCCTTTTCCACCAGGCGGCGGACTTCTTTAGCGCGCTTGACCGTGGTCTTAATACGGCCATGCTGCACCAACGAATAAACCATTCCGCGCATCAGGGCCAAACGAGGTCCCGGGCGGCGGTGAAAGTTGGTGCGCTTTGATCTATGTCTCATAACTCACTCCATCCCCTAATTTACTGCGGGGTACCGTTACCGCGAGCGGCCGGCGCGGGCTGCGGAGCCGGCGTCGGTTTCACGGGGCTATTCGGATCCCATCCGGGAGGTGGCCATCCATCGACCTTCATTCCCAGCGAGAGTCCCATGTTAGAAAGGATCTCTTTAATTTCATTCAAAGATTTACGGCCGAAGTTCTTCGTCTTCAGCATTTCAGCTTCGGTCTTACTTACCAATTCACCGATGTAGCGGATGTTGGCGTTCTTCAAGCAATTCGCCGAACGCACCGACAGTTCGAGATCATCCACCGAGCGGAAGAGGTTCTCATTGAACTGGGGCGAACGTGAATCTTCTTCTTCCGCCACCGGCTCCATGTTTTCGTCGAACGTCAGGAAGATCTGCAGCTGCTCTTTCAGAATTTTCGAACCCAGCGCCACAGCCTCTTCCGGCTTCAGCGATCCATCCGTCCAAACTTCGAGAGATAAAGCATCGTAATCCGTACGCTGAGCAACACGCGCGGCATTCACCACGTAATTCACGCGGCGGATGGGACTGTGAAGAGCATCGACGGCGATGTAACCGACCGGCAAATCCTTGCCGCGGCCTTCAGCTTCCACATAACCACGGCCAAATGCGATGATCAGTTCCGCTTCGAAGCGAGCATCTTTACCGAGAGTGGCGATGTGTTGATCCGGGTTCAAAACTTCAATGCCTTCGATCAACTGAATATCGCCAGCGGTAACTTTGCCGGGACCAGTTTTCGAAATACGCAGAACTTTGGTATCGGGATCGAACTGGCGGAAGCGGACTTCCTTCAGGTTCAAAATAATATCGGTCACATCCTCGAGAATGTCGGGGATCGTGCTGAACTCATGGAGCACGCCTTCAAATTTTACGGCCGACACCGCTGAGCCCATCATCGAGCTCAGTAAAACCCGGCGCAATGAATTGCCCAGGGTCACGCCAAATCCACGCTCCAAAGGACGCACGTGAAACTTGCCATAACGGGAAGTCAGCGTCTCTTTTTCAACTTCAAAGCCTTTCGGTTTGATCAGTTCGCGCCAGAATTTGTAGTAGTGAGGTTGCATCGCCAATTGTCCCATCATCTCTCCGTTCAAAAAAACTTTTAAAAATCAAAAATTCAACATTACGTTGGCAGGCCACTGAAGCGGCCAACCTTACCCCGGCGCTTAAATGCGGCGGCGCTTGGGAGGACGGCAACCATTGTGCGGAATCGGCGTCAGGTCCTTCAGAGAAGTCACCCGAATCCCCAGTCCCGACAACGCGCGCACAGCCGGTTCACGGCCCGCGCCCGGTCCGCGCACGACGACGTCGCACGTCTTCATGCCGGCCT
>JAYWAE010000433.1:0-8154 GCA_043782715.1 Pseudobdellovibrionaceae bacterium
CTAAACCCTTCCACAACAAATCGATGCTGACGCCGTCGCGATATTCGGGGCGGACGCAGGCTCGGCCGAGTTCGAGTTTGATGCCGGGCCGGGTGAGGAAGCGGCCGATATCAAATTCACTTGCGGAGTAAAAATTCTGCGTCAGCTTGGAGGAGATAAGGCGGTAAGTGCCGACGACTTCGCCGATGCGTTTGTCGGTGATCATGAGGTGATCGGCGGTGAGATCGTATTCATCCATATCCAAGCCGTGAAAGAAGCTGCGGCCTTGCCATTCTTTGACGAAAACATCGTGGCGCAGTTCGAGGATCTTGGTGACCTCACGCCCCGATTTTGCGGTGCTTACGAGAAAGTCGTCGGTCTCGTAGCGGACATCGACGAAGCGCGTGTACTCGCGCAGCCTTTGGTACACCGACTTTCGCGCGAATGATTCTTGAACACTTTGAAACAGCTTGCGGGCCATCGTCGTAGTTCCCATTCAGCACCTCCATGGCCTATAGGGTAAACGCGATGGCTAAACTAAATTGTTACGATTGTGTCGCCAATCTAGCAGCATTTCGTCAAAGCGCAGCGATTTTCCCGAGGTCTAGTGGCGAGTGGTGTCGGCGTAGAGCGAGTTGTCTACGATATGGAAGTAGGTGCGCAGGAGAAGTTCGAACGACTCGTGGTCCAGGCCGGCGAGGAATTCGCGTTTGAGTTGCAGCGACGCGTTCTTCACGAAGCGGGTGAAGAGGTCTTGAATCTTATCCAAATTGCGCTTCTGGAAAAGATCATTTTCTTCGGTCGGCGTTTTCAGGATACGGGCGATCGTCTCGTTGTCGAACAGGAGGTGAATCCCGTTCATACTTTGCGCCAGGAGGTGTTCGATCTGATCTAAATGTGAGGCACTGATTCTGAGATCTTTCATAGCCCAATGGTTCGATTAAACCGCATTACGGGCAAGGGAAAATCCCGCCGAATTGACTATCCAGACCTGGCCCGATATCCTTTGAGTGGAGGCAGGACTTTCGTCTGTCTCATCATGAGACAGGTGGATGGTGTACAATTATGAGTATGTCCCGTTCTTCACGTAAGAAATCGGATCCGATAGTCATCGACGAAGCGCAGGGTCTGATTTTTGAAACTGAAACCGACCTGTATGCTCATTTTGAAAATGAGATTCAGGTACTCGAACGCGAGTTCTTCACCTTGCGTGAAGAGACAGATATTAGCGAGCGCGAATTCGACAAATACAATCCGCAATTGGACCGCCTGCTCGACGACCCCGATGAAGTTTGGGAAGACACCGACACGTTGACCGGCCAGCGCATGTTCATTTACTTGCGGCGGTTTGAAAAAGAAGTCACGCACATCGCCGCTTGCTATCTGACCGACAGCACGCCCAGTTTTGTTTACCTTCATTTTCCAACGAAAAACGACAAGCTGGTCGAGCGCTACCGGCGTGGGCAAATGGTTTTTCAACGTTCAGACGTGGACGCTCCTGCGGGCGCGATCGACGGCGATGCCTTGCACGAGGGCGACGAATTGGCCACTGGCCTTTATCGCGCCATGTTGCTTTTGCGCTCCGACAAAGACCTTCCTGAAGATGATTTCATCAGCTACGCCGCCTGCCGTGAAGAAACGCTCGAAGACGCCGACGAAATTTGGCGTTCGAGCGATTCGCTGGGCAATGTGCTGGTGAGCTTTATCAAAGAATTTGGCGACGAAGATGAATTTTCCTACGTCGTAGTCACCGTCGAAGACGCACCGAGCGGCAGTCACGCATTGCTATTCTCCTTTCCCACTCGCGACAAGGGCCTGGCTGACCGCTACCGCCATGGCGAGAATCTTCAGGCCGAAGAGGTCGTACAAGAATCCTCCCATTAATAGTTTTGCAGATTCCCCGGGTCTTAGGTCTAGATAGCGTCCAGCAGCGGATTTTCGCGCGATTTTTTTTAGCGTTTACCTGAACGAACCGGTTGCGCTACAGTGGTCGTTCAGGAGGCGTTCTTGTCTAGAATCCGCTTATCGCTCTTGGCTATCCCTCTTATTTCTTTTGTAGCCGGCTGCGCGACCAGCGGGGGCAGCGCGGTTAAACCCGCCACCGACAAACCCATCGTGCTCGAGTTCAAGGGCAAGCCTGGTGAAACGAGCGAGACGCGCTATTTGTCAAATGCGCGCATCCGAAGCTACCAGGACCAGCAGCTCATACGCGATCGTACCGAGAGCGTCGACTTTACCGTCAACACCCACGTCTCGGCTTACAACGAGAAAAACAAAATTCTCGGCTTCGAGGCGCGCACGGTTCGCAAAGACGGAACAGTGCCCTTGCACGACTTCGCCTTTCCTGAATTGAACGAACAGATTGAGTACGAAGTGCGTGGCAGTGGAGAGGTGCTCAAAGCCGGGAATTTCCCCCGGCAAAGTTTATTCTTCGTACCTTCATTGCCGATTCCTAAAAAACCGGTCTCGGTTGGTGACACGTGGAACATGGAGCACACGTGGTTTTCGAGCAAAGAGGGCATCCCGCTCAAACTCGAGGTTGTGGGCATTTTAAAAAACGTGGTGAATTGCGAGCACGGCAAGCTTTGCGCCGACGTCGAAGTCTCGGGCCACGTTTCGTTGCTGGCCGAGCCGGTTGAAAAGAGCGCCAAATTTGCAAGCCGCCTTTGGGGGCGCATGCTGTTTTCGCTCGACCGCGGCGACGTGATTTGGTCGGAGATGCGTAGCCAAGAAGAGATGGGCATGCAGGCCGACCGCATGGTGGTTTCAAGCTGCATGCTATCGGAAACCAAGCTCAGCGATAAATTCAAAACCGAATTCAACTGCGAGCCGGGCGAAAAGCCGGTCGAAAAAGTTCCACGTTTATGAAGCCCAACCCAAAGCAGATTGAAAGCGTGATGGCGTTGCTCAAAGGCAAGCAAATCTCCGTCATGCAGCTCTTGGCGGTTGGCAGCGAAAAGGGGTATGACCGGTCGACTACGAGTACCACTAAATTCAGCATGAAGGTTACCGACGTGGTCTTGAGCGCGGGTGGGGCACATTTGCAAATCGTGTCGGGTTGGGACACGGCTTATGCCGTACTTCTGGCCAATGTTACGCGTCTTACGATCAACGGCAATCGCTTGGAAATCGAAGAGGACTTCGAAACTGAGACGCGCCGTTTGACGCAAATCAAGATCACCTGACTTTTGAGTGGCTGGCGTGAGTTATAGACTCGAAATATTGGGTCTTACTCACGAAGCGGCGTTCTTGGTCAGCATGGACGATTACGCAGCGAACGACGCGGAGACGACTCGCGCGAACTACCCGGGAAAGTGGACGCCGGCCGAATTCCGCAAGTTCGTTCAGGTCTGTGAGAAGGGACGCCATGAGTGGCGCCCCAAAGCCAATCAGATCTCCGAGACACGATACGTGCTGATCGACGACCGCGGTTCCATCTGCGCCAACGGAGTGATGCGCTTTCCGCTGAGTGAAAAGATCGAAGCCAGCGGTGGAAATTTGATTTTCGACGTTCCTCCCGCGCGGCGGCGGCAGGGATTTTCGGCTCTAGTACTCAACCGCATGTTATTTGAAGCCGTGCGCGCGGGGCTGTCGCGGGTGTTGTTGACTTGCGCGAAAAAAAATAAGTATGCGCAAAGTGCGATCATGAAAAATCGCGCGCAGGCGGATGGCGAATTCGGGGGGCTTTTGCGCTTTTGGATCAATCTGCGCTGAGGGGGGCGGCGGTTAGAGTTAAAGTTAGAGTACAGTTAGAGTTAGAGTAAAGTTTAAGTCCCAGTTTGTTTTCGCTTCAACTCTAACTCTAACTTTAACTGTACTCTAACTCTAACCAGCCCTTCTTAGTCCCGAAGTTCAACCCAAGTCACCCCATCCCCACCAGTTTCCGGGGTGCCTGCTTTCCATTTCTTTACGTACACGGAGCGCGACAAATAGTTGCGGATGCCTTTTTTCAGAGTGTCTGTTCCGTGGCCATGGACGATTTTAATACGGGATTCTTGGTTGAGCGCCGCAGTGTCGAGCTGCGTTTCAAGTTGCAGTAAGGCTTCGTCCATTGCACGTCCGCGTACATCGACCGCGCGGTCTTGATCGAGAGGCGAGGAGGTTTCACCTGCACGGCGGACGATTTCTGTCGTCGGGTTGGCTGCGGTTTGGGCGCCCCTCAGCTGAGTGTACGAGACCATCAAGCGCATGGAATTACTCAGCACCGCGACTTCACCTTTGGAGTTCGGCAAACTCTGCACGACGGCATCACGGCCGATCGTACTGGCGAAAACCTTTGATCCGGGCGGGAACACACGGGCAAAGTCCTCGGCGGTTTCGATTTTTGTCACGGGTGTTGCCGCGCGCGGGGAGGCCTTCACGATTTCGGGCATTTCGGTTTTGATCTGTTCGAGCCGTTCGTGGCGGCGGAAAATATCGTCGACTTTGGTGTGCTCGATCATGGTGTCGATTTTCTTTTCGGCGCGCTTCACGGAGGCGGCGAGCATTAGCTCGCGTTCTTTTTCAAACTTGGCGGAGAGAGCATGGTACTTGCTCTTTTCCTTTTTCGCCTCTTTGCTCTCTTGATTGAGCTGTTCGCGGAGACCCCGCAACTCATCTTTCATTTGCTCCACCTCGCTCAGGCCCGTGTGATACTTCTTCATCTCGGGGCTGAGGAATTCCATCGCTCGATCGATGATCTTGGCATCGACACCCACGCGCCGGGCGGTTTGCAGTGCCAGCGATTGGCCGGCGACGCCCATTAAAAACATATAGGTCGGTTTTCCTGAGCGGGTATCGTACTCGAGGCTGCCATTGACCACGCCGGAGTCGGGAGTCCAACCCAGCTTGAGCGGGCCTAAGTGCGAAGTGATCACACCAAAACTTCCGCTGGCCGCGTAGGTCTGGATAAAGGCGCGCGCCAGAGCGGTACCTTCTTCGGGATCGGTGGAGCCGCAGATCTCGTCAATCAAAAGCAGCGCCGTTGGGCCCTTGGCTTGTGCGGCTTCGCTTAGAATTTTCAAATGGGCGGCAAAGGTGGAGAGATGCTGATCCACGCTCTGCGAATCGCCCACGGCAACATGCACGTGAGAGAAGAAAGGTAGCTTCGAGCCCTCGGCGGCCGCGATCAGTAGTCCGCAACGGGCCATTTGCGCGGCCAAGCCCACGGACTTGAGCAAAACAGTCTTGCCGCCGGCATTTGGTCCGGAGAGCAGCAAAATACGGCGCTTGCTCTCGAGATGCACGCTGTTCGGAATCACATCGATGTTGGCCAACAAAAGCAGAGGATGCTTCAGGTCGGTCAGATGAATTTCATTTTCGTCGAACACACAGGGTGAGGCCTGCATGTGCGTGGCCAATTGCGCTTGTGCGAAGCGCATGTCGCAATTGAACAGCACCGCGCGGCTAGTTTCGAACTCTGGATTGCGGCGCAGCAGGTACTCGCTCAACTGGCGCAGCAGGCGGTCGATCTCTTCCTCGGTGTCCACTTCGATCTGGCGCAGGCGATTGTTGAGCGGGATGATCTCCTTCGGCTCCATAAATACAGTCTGTTTACTCTGCGACGAGGCGTGAATAATGCCTTCAAAGCTATTCTGCTTACCGCTGCGCACGGGCAACACCCACCGGCCTTCGCGGTTGGTGACATAGCGATCTTGCAAGACCGGCTCCATCTCGTGCTGGCGGATCAAGCGGTCCAAAATGCCTTGCGTTTGGCGAACGACCTGATTTTTCTCGTGGAAGAGCTTGTACAGGGTTTCACTGGCGTCGCTGCGGATATCCCCTTCGGGTGTCATGATCTGATCAATCGCGGACAGCGGCTCGGTCGCGTCCATGAGTTGCGCGACGACAGAGCGGGCCCAAGGCGTTGGGTGATCTTTCAAAGTTTCGTGCAGCGCCAGAATCTCCAAACAAAAATGGCGCAAGTCCTTCAACTCAAGTGTCTTGAGCGTCGCGCCTTTGCTCAGACGCTGATGCCAGATCGAATAGAGGTCCAAACTCTCCATGAATGGCCGGCGGCCAAGTGCGAGGATCTCCATCGCCTCGTGGATCTCGGCGAAACTCGCGCGCGCTTCTTCGGGGCCGGTCAGCGGCCGCAGGGCATGTAACTTTTCACGCGCACCTTGGCTGGTGGCCAGATCACTCAAACGGTTTAAAATTTCGTCCCAATCTAAATTGGTCATTGCTGGCGTTTGCTCCTAGTCCCGAGAAAAATCCAAAGCAGCGCGATGAAAAACAAGATCCTGAAAATCCAATATCCCCAGCTCATGAAAATCGTGGCGGCAGGCTTAGTATTGTACGGAACGTCGTATAGATGGAACCATTCTTCATGTAAAGGAGACAGTTCCATGATCTCGCCGCTAGCCAAAGCCACGGTTGAGAAACCCGTATTGGTGGAGCGCACAAGCGGGCGCCGCACTTCGACGGCGCGCGCGAAGGTCATCCAGCCGTGCTGGTAAGGTTGCTCCCACTTGCCGTACCATGAGTCATTGGTGACGTTGACGATGATCTCGGCACCTTTGTTGGCAAGGTCGCGGGTGAACCAGTCAAACAAACCTTCATAGCAAATCTGCGCCCCGATTTTCACCCCGCCACCGTCGAGCACCGTAGGTCCAGGCCCGCGGCCGTAGTCGCCGACCTCGGGAAACATGCGTTTGAGCCAGGGGAACTGATCGCCCAGGGGGAAATATTCCCCAAACGCCAGCAGCACCGTCTTGTGATAGGGCGGAGCCGCCCAATTGCCATCTGGACCGAGGATGAAAAACGAATTTGTATAACGGCCGTCTTCCACCAAATGCGAGTAGCCGCCGGTGATCAAACGGGTGTGTGAACCGGCGACAAAAGTTTTGAGTTTCATCGGGAACATGCCGCTCAACGTGGGATCATCAATCGACTCGGGGAACGCCGTCTCGGGCCAAACGGCAAAGTCGGCCGGGGCAGCCTGCAAGCCCTTGTAGGTCAAGTTGACCCAGCGGCTAATCACCACATCCCGGTAGGCGCCGCCTTTTTCGGACATCAGCTTCTCTTGATTGCCGATGTTGGCTTGCAGAAGCAAGAACTTGAGATGCGCATCGGGCTCGGCCAGGTTCGAGCCATGAAAATGACCGGCGAGGTTCATGAGTGCGAAAATCGCGGGCACGGCAAACGCCCACGGCCACCAGCGCTGGCCATTTTGGCGCCGCCACCACGCCATAAGGAACATGGCATTGAACGCTATCGAAACCGATGCAAGCCCCAGAAAGCCAATGATATCGGCTAAATGGTAGGCTGGGAAGCGCCACCAAAGCCAGCAGTAGCCTTCGTTCCAATCGAAAATCATGGGAGAAACCCGTTCGCCGATCGCAACCAAAACTGGAAGCAACCAAATTTTGCGGATGGGGTCGAGCGACATTTTCTTGCAGAGTACGAACCAAATAAGACCCGTAAAGGGTAGAAAAAGGTTAGCGGCTAAACAGAACAAACACAGAACGGCGAAAGCCAAGGGCCACGGCAAATGTCCAAATTCGTGAACCGTGTATCCGACCCAATTGAAGCCGATGAGATTAAACACAAACTGTGCGAGGCAACCAGTCCAGAAAATCCCGCGTAAGGATTTTTCTTCGAACCACACGATCCATAGAGGGACGAGATAAAAAAACAAAGCCCACGGCGGAAAGGGAATATAACTTGTGCCGAGAAGCAATCCTGTTAATATTGAAAGTGAGACGCGTTTTGAGAACATGAATGTTCGAAATTCGCGGCTTGCAAGCATGGCCATGACATCAAGGCTAGAACATCCAAGAATGGGAGTCACCATGCCTATAGAAACTATGGAAGAAAAAGACATGAGAGAATTGGAACGGAAGCCATTTTCTTTAGACACTCTCAGAGTGCGTTGCCCGCACTGCCGCAAGCTCTACATGGTGCAAATGGGCGATGTGAGTGAGACGAAGCCGCGCTTTGAGTGCGTGCAATGCCATTCGCGGTTTTGGCTGTCGATGGCGGATATGGATTTTAGCCAAGAAGTGACCGGAATTCCGGTACAGATGAAAGAAGCTCCGAAGCCGCGCCCAGATCTTGCGCGCAGCAAGGCCCCGCAACCGGCGGTAGCCGCCGATCTGCAACCTTGCCCAAAATGCTTTAAACCCGTGCAGCCGCGCACCAGCGAGTGCCCGCACTGCGGGGTCATGATCAGTAAATTAAAAGAGTTGAGTTTCA
>JAYWAE010000434.1:0-8120 GCA_043782715.1 Pseudobdellovibrionaceae bacterium
GCTGCGGTCGAGGACGCAATTGGCCGTACAAGTGACTATGGATGACGGAATTCGACCAGCCGGTTGCGAAAGAGAACTGCAACCGGCGGAAAAAATCAGGGCCAATATCAGCTTGTTCATGCAATCCCCCCAGAACGATTCCTAGATGATAACTCGCATGAACCCATCGATGCCGGCCGTAGGTCTTTGACTAATCAAGTACATTTAACACCTTCAAGCTGCCGACGTCGGACGTGGGACTGACGATACCCAGAGATTGAGGGGTAACGTGGAGGTAAAACACGATCTGCTCATCCGATTCCAAAGTTTTTGGAGGCATGCCCCGGCTCGAGAACAGCCTGACCCGCCAGTGAGTTACAAACTCTCGGGCCGACATTTCGATCACTTCACTTAAGAACTTTTCCATATGCTTTGAGTCAAGCGGGCCTTTAGTTGTTTCTACGGCAACCCCATTTTCAATCCTTTGAACGGATCCCAAATATAAGTCACGAAGCTCGGCCTTGGTGATTTGATTGGATTTAAAGTCGCTTGATGCCACCACTTTAAAATCCGCGCAGTAAGCCGCTACAGGGGCTAAAACTGCCACCAGCAATAGATGCAGGGAAAAATTCTTTAGGGATTTAAACATACTCAGAACCTCTTGTTAGGATTCGCTCAGCACTAAAACTGTAGGATGTAGATGCGGCTAACACAAATTATTTTTTTCAGATCTATTTTATCTTGCGCTCTTAATGCAGTTCAGTAGTCTGTCTCCACCCGCAAAAGTTAATTCTTCTGGAGGAAGCAGTGATGCGCAAACGAGTGTTTATATTAGTGGCCGCAATTACGCTTGTCTTTAGCGGGCAGGTTTCGGCCGCACTCGGCAGGGGCATTGAGGTCAACGGATTTATGTCGACTGGTACGTCGTGGACCGATGACAGTAAGGTGATCTACAACTCGGGCATTACGAACATACCGAGCTCCGATAAGCTCACCGTCTTTGGCTTAAACTTCTCCGGAAATATGGCCGATCGCCTGACCTTTAACGCCATCACCGTAATTCGCGGCCGCGAAGCCAATCCCACCATGCGGCTGGATACAGGCAACATCTCCTACCAGATCAGCGACACCTGGACTCTGCGTGCCGGTAAACTTCGCGCACCCATTTGGCTAATCTCCGATTACCTGGATGTTAAAGCCGTTCAGCCATGGGCCAGACCACCCGAGGAGTTTTATGAAGCTCCTTTTGATGTTTTTACCTTTGACGGTTTGAGCCTTATTAAAACTATTCCCGTCGGACGCAATCATATTGAACTCGAGGCATTTGGGGGATCAGGTAAAATAGCGGTGAAGGAAAAGCGCATTGAAATTGATGGCGACATTCGTGATTTCGTCGGAATTTCCGGCCGTTATTATGGCCGCAATTGGCAGATCAAGGGTTCTTGGTCGCGTGCCGACATTAAGAACCACACTTACTGGGATTTAACTCCCGCAAATACCACTGCCTATGGAGATCCAGTCCAAAATCGCCAGGCGCAAACTATTGCTCCCTCACCCTTTGATACCTCCAATATGCAGTTCACTTCATTAGGCGTCCAATATGACGGCTACTTTTTTCTCTGGGCGGAGTATGGCCGCCTCACGGCTGGACGATCCCGTTCGGAATCTGTCCCCGACTGGGATACAAAGGTCCCGAGCATTCCTGTGACATTTGCGGAGTGCAATTCTTATTACGTGACACCTGGATACTACTTCCAAAATCGCAACTACCTCGTGCATTTCACCTACGCCCTTGTTGATGATAAAAAGTTTATCGGCATTATCGATGGTGCCCACCATTCCTATACGCTTGGGCTAAACCGGTATTTCGGTAACAGCGTTGTCGTGAAGGGAGACTGGGGCCAATCGTCTCCGGTCGACTATAAGAGCGGTAAAGACGGTCTATTTAATTCGGTGAAGATCACCAGGCCCGTTAACTTTTATGATGTCTCGCTCAATTTGACTTTTTAAGATTGCGTCGGCCGGCAGCTCTCAAATAGGAGCTTCCGGCCGCGACTTAGGTATCTCAATCATGCGATTTCACTACCTAGTTGCAGCTCACAATGAAGAAAAGAACATCGACCGCGCCTGTCAGCGCTTGCTTCCGATTGGCGCAATGTTTCCCGGATCGCACATTTACCTATTGGATAACGGAAGCCGTGACAACACTTGGGGCGAGTGCACGAGGCTTCAAACTCTTTATCCAAAGCTAATCACCGCACTCCACGATGACCGTGCCGGAATCGGCGTGGCCTTCCGAATGGGTCTGAATTCCCTGATCCAAAACGGCGGATCATTGGATCGGGACGACTGGATCGTCCTGGCCGCCGCGGATTTACCCTTTGGATTCTCCGACCTGGATTCAGTGATCAGTCACCTTAACGAAAATCAAAATGATGTTTGGGTGTACGTTGGAAGCAAGGCACACCCACGGTCAAAGGCTTGGCGCAGTTGGAAGTTACCTAATGCCGTGTGTCGGAACCGCCGTAGTGATATTCGAACACTACAATTTGTTACTATCTATCTCCGGCGATAGGGCCGTAGGATGCCGGGGATGATTGTGAATCCATAACCATAAGGCGGTTCTTATGAAGCAAAAGATTGTCGTTCTGTTCATGTTGCTGATACCCAGCCTGGGATGGGCAAGAGTAGCTCCTAAGGATGTTATAGGAGCCGAGCAGGCCCGGAAAACCGCTTTAAAAATTCAGCCCGGAACCGTTAAAAGTGACGAGTTAGAATTTGAACATGGCCTGTGGATCTACTCCTACGACATTGTTGGTGCCGATAGCAAAATCCACGAAGTACAAGTCAATGCTAGGACCGGCAAAATTGTCGGCAATAAGATTGAATCGGCGGATCAAGAAGCTAAAGAGAAAGATTAAGCGCAGCTACGGCTGCGAAAGAAACCCGCGTTACATTCAGTTCGGATAATTACAATCCAACTGACTAGTAGCGAACGTGTTTCCGGATCGGTAGAACACCACGAGAGAGTTTTTCTCACCTAGTTCGAGCTGAAAATCGCCATTTTCCGGCTCAAACACGTGAATGGCGAAGTTTCCATCTAGTGGGCAGTCCACCCGCCAACCCCTCGACGCAACCGCATCTCCAAATTTGATTTCCACCATGCAGCGATTTTCCCGGCTTTCCACCGCAACTTTTACATCCGCTGATTTGCCAGTTTTGGAAAAGGCGCCGACCCCTTTACAGCTGAGCTCGACCTGAGCATGAGCACTAACTCCCAGCAAAAAAATGGACATCAATGCGACAATCGATTTCATGACCGCTCCTCAATTTGGGCATCAGTTGTGACACGGGCTGCGCTTTGAAGCCAATACTGTTTTATCAAACTTGCGCCGTGCCATTGACCGGCCGACCGTCCTTTACTAGCCTTCGCCTGAAGGTGAGGGGAATCCATGAGTCGTTTGTTTATCACATTCACACTTTTGATATTGAGCTACGGAGTCGCAACTCTCGCCCTCACCTCCCTGGCTCCCGCCTTCGATGTCCAATCTTCCAAAGAATCTCTGGTACTTGCGAGAATTGGCGAAATGGCTTGGGTCGATTCGGCAAGCGATATGCGCGATGATGACTCCACCGCAGAGTGTTTATTTAATGCCGATCAAACTGTGACGTTTAACGTGAATGGTGTTGTTCCCTACCCTCGGCCGGTGACCGCCTATATGACGGCCGCTGAGGACGCCGATTTGCGCACGGAATTGGCGAAATTTAGTGCCGCACCCAAAAGCGACCCCGAACCGATGTTCAATCCCGATACAGAGGGCTTTTCGGCTATGGCCCATCCCCAGCCGCTGTCCGGATCTGACAAGGATTATTTCAACTATATTCCAATTGCCCAAAATTCCACTTTGGCCAACGTCATGGAAAAAATCTGTAAGCGTATTTCCGTGCCTCAGATGTCGCTACTCAGGCATTCGGGCGGAACTCGGTGCGGAGTTGAGCGTTGGTCCGTTAAGACTGGTACGGATCCCGACGTGAGCAAAATCAATATGGCTTCGGCGATGCCGGTTCAAATCACGGACTTGCGCGCTATTTCGACTCCGTCGACCTTGCCTCCGGGAAACCGGATATTGCCAGTTGAGGCGACTCTCTATACGGTGCGTGGGAATTTGATCATCAAAAAGTCAGAATCGGATGGCGACTATCATTTGGTTTTGGCCGATGAAGCGGGCAATACCATAATCGTTGAGGTTCCAGATCCGAATTGTGTCGCGGCTGGAAGCCCGTTTTTGGCGGGTGTCACCAAAACTCGAGCGGCTGTCGACAGTAATGCTCAGCTGAATGCGGGAGGGAGCTTTAAAATTCCCGTCCTCGTCACTGGCGTCGGATACTTTGACTTTATTCACGGGCAGACGGGCGTCGCTCCTAACGGGATCGAGTTGCATCCGGTCTTGGACATTCAATTTAACCCGCAATAAAATTGGTCTATTTCGATCGCTCGAGCCGGCGAAGTTCGCCTTGCAATTCAAAGAGCGAACTTTCGACAGCCAAGCGCTCGGCCTCGAGTTGCTTTTCGACTTTACGCACGACAGGCGCGTAGTCTTTGCGGGTGGAAAAACCCCAGGCGGGCGAACGGCGCAAATCGCGAATCCCGCGTTCAGTTTGACCGAGCTCCGACTCCAGCCACTGTCGGCTCGCGACGATCTCGCTCAAGCGCAAAGCATTGAGTTCCCCGCTCCGTAACAAAACCAGGCGCAGAAGCTTATCGAGGCCTTCGAGATCCCGTTCACGATAAGACTGCTGCACGCGAAACCAAATTTTCTTTTGCCAGACGGACTGTGCTCCCTCGTGCGCCTGCAGATCGGGATGAAGCTTGCGAACCAGCTGGCGATAAACTAATTTTATAGTTTCCGCGCGCAGCTCTGGGCTCAACGCCGTGACCGATCCCGGACCCGCGAAGTCACCACCGGGGTTGGCCGGTTGCGGATCCGGGCGCTTTGGATCGCTGTCTTGCAATCCGCGCATTTTGTCCATGACCTCTTTGAGCGGGATGCCGTATTCGCTTTCAAAGCGCCGGGTGAAGAGCTTTTGCAGCTTGTTGTCGGTCAAACTCCAGACGCGAAAAAAAGCCCTGGCGTCGCCGTTCTCGCGTGCGGCCCAAATGCCGAGCCAGAGCCAGGCACCGACGATCTCCGGCGACTTGCACCACTGCAGGACTTCTTCGTCGTCCATGGCCATGATGGCGGCCAGCTCCTCATCGCGTTCTTGTTTTTCGCTGGCTTCGGTTTTTTCGGCTTTGCGCTTCTGCTTTTCTTCGCGGCGCTGTGCCTCACGCATTTCATCTTCAGCTTCGAGGCGGGCGAATTCTTCGCGCGCCAGGCGTTTCTCCTCAATATCACGGCGCACTTCTGCGCTGCCGCTGCGGTACCGTTCCTCTTCGCTACGTAAGAAAACCAGAGCATCAGGCAGCGCAAGGTTCTCTTGGCGCGACAGCGCAATCATCGCATTGTAAAGCTCGCAAAGTTTGCGGTACTCGTCGCGTACCCGCTCGACCCTTTGCCGCCGCTCGCGAAACATCAGCTCATGCCAATCATGGAACTGGCGCTGATCGCGGCGCTCAAAGGTCTCGATCTGCCTCTCCAGGCGATCCAGCTTTTTGAGCAGCGTCTGCGCTGAGGCAAAGGCTTGCTGGCGCAGTTTTTTGTCGTCGATTCGAATAAGTGTTCGCATTTCGGAACCCCCTTCTAGCACAGAACCCAGAGAAAGCGACACGGCTACTTTCTGACGTCCTAATGCAATAGGGGCATGCCGACTCAGCCGGTACTCGCACTTTTTTATTCAATTTTTTTATGAATTATTTCCTGGATCGCCGATAAAATTTCAGAGTTGTAGCTGAAAATCGCGGGGATTTCCGCGACCGGTACCCAGTGCGTTCCCTTGTTGTAGGCAGCGTCGTGAACCGTGCTTTGCATGGGTGAGGCCAACGTCGCCCAGTAAAAAATCGTGAGGCACTCGAAGTCTTCGCCGTTCCAATGGAACAGGTACTCACGATCGACGTTGACTGCAGGGTCGACCTTCACGCGATAACCGGTTTCCTCAAGCGTTTCGCGTTCCGCGGCCTCGGGTGCAGCCTCGTCGGCTTCGATTTTTCCTCCGGGAAGAAAGAAATACTCGCGGCCCGACGTCGGGTCGACAGCGAGAAAAGCGAGGAGCTGATCGTTACGAACGACGATGACTGAGGTACGCACGCGGCTTTTCATCCCTCAATGGTGGGTCAAAAGCGCGCCCCTGTCCAGCCGCTCAAAGCGCAAAAATCGAAGTCAGCTTGAGTTGCCAATCGGGCTTCGCAACCGTAGTCTGAACTCATGGCAGGTAAATCCAATACCCGACTAGTTTGGTCGGACGACCCCAAAGACAAAAAGAACATCGAAGGAAAATCGGCCGAGAAAAAGCATGCTGGGGCTCCGGAATTGGTTGCCCCTGGAAGCTAGACGGCCGTTTTTCGCATCGAGAAAAATGGCCGCGGTGGCAAAATCGTCACAGTCATCGACCAACTCCCCAAGCATGAAACCTTTTTGCGCGACCTGTGCAAAGAACTCAAATCCAAGTGCGGCTCAGGCGGCACATTTGAGGTTGGCCCAAACGGCGGAGTCATCGAGATTCAAGGCGACAAGCGAGCCGCTATACAGTCGATCTTTGATAAAAAGGGTATCCGCTACAAAGGCGCCGTAATTGGGCCGTAGCGTGTAATCGCTTCCCTCCCAGTCCGCTGCTCTAACATTCAGGCGAAAAGGCGGTGGAACACCCCTTGCTCAAAGCTTGAACTGAATGATTTTGGCCAGGAAAGGTTATCCATGAACCCATTTCGCCTCGCGCTCGCCGCGACCATCGCCAGCGCAGTTTTGGGCGGATGTAACGACGGCCACGGCCCATCCACCGGCCAAGACGGCAACTCGCCCTCGCAGCCGCGCCATGTGCGTTCGACCCGCGCCAGCCGTTTGGGCGATGAGTTCACTCTCAGCTGCCAGGCCGGGGGCTGCCCAGCCAGCACGGGTGTCCTGTTTATTTCAACCTATCTCGAAAGCGGCTTTTGCACCGCGTGGGTCGCGGGCGAGCTCGAGGGCAAGACCGTGCTCATGACCAACAAACATTGCGTTGAAAAATCCTCGGACTGCAGCGAAGACCTCGCCTTTAAATTTCCCGCCACAGGTGAATCGGCGCAGTGTGAAAAGTTGCTCGCCGTTTCGCAATATGCTTTGGATAACGGCGGCAAGATCGCGATCGTACCCGACTACGCCATCATTCAATTGGATCGTAAACTCAATGCCCAACCGCTCAAGCTCAGCCAAGAAGGTCTACCTTTCGAGTCGGCCGTGAACGTGCGCAAAGCCTGGAAAATGAGCAGCCGCTCGATCGAAATGCGAGAAGAGAAATGCTCGACCGGTACCACCGATTGGATGGTGAGTGATTACAAAGGCGCGACCTCGCCCAATATCTCGCTCTATGGCTGCAACGTCATCGGCGGGAATTCGGGGTCTCCGATCCTCAACACCAAAGGTGAAGTCGCGGCGATCGTACAAATCGGACCTAAAGGCGAAGGCCTATCCTTTCCCAGTATTCCCGGCTTGGACGCGAAGGATTTCGACATCGACACTTTTGCCGTGGGCACGAACCTAGCTTGTATCAAGAACCCCGAGCTTGGACTCGATCATCCGGCCGCGGGTTGCGAAGTCGTCACCGGCGGCGAGGCCAGCAGGCCGAAATTTTCCGATATGTTCAATGCCCGCATTTTTCTCAAGCTCTCAATTCACGATTACGCAGAATTTATTCGCGAGGACGACTCCGGTATCTTCGGCTGGACCGTTCGCCCGGACGATGGCGGTCGAGTGACCAGCTCTGGATCGCAAAAACCACTGCTGACGCTGGAACTGACCCCGAAATGCTTTTTGCGCCCGACAGATGCGGACAGCAAATTGAAAGCGAAATACTATGACAATGGTTACGCGGGATACTTCGCGGGCTGGAAAAAGCAAGGCGACTTGCAGACCACGTCACCCGGCTGGGGAATTGGTTTGAAGCTCGACAAATTTGGTGGCTTCGCCGTGAACTTCATTCTCGGGTCGAAGGCCGCCCGTTATGACTTC
>JAYWAE010000435.1:0-3074 GCA_043782715.1 Pseudobdellovibrionaceae bacterium
GCGTTGACAAAACATTGTCGAATACATCAAATAACCACTTTTTGCGCCTGAGCCGCTGTTAATCTGCTATGCTGGGTTCATTCGCACACACGTTAAACCGACTACAAGGAGGTTTACATGCTATCAGAAGACGTCAAACTCAAGTTCCGCGGATTTGAGCCGACACACGACGTGCGCTCAATGATCGACATTCTGTTGAGCGAATTGCATCTGAAGTCACCGAGCCAATCTTTCATGAAGGCGACGTTCACGCTCGCCGGTGGCGTATTTGAAGGCGCCATCAAAGTGACCTCAAGTGCCGAGAATTTCGTGGTCAAAGCCACGGACGCCACTCTGGGCGGACTCCGCCACCAGTTATTCGACAAGCTCGGCGGCCAGCTCAAAGAGTGGAAAAAGACCCGTTTCGATAAATAGGTTCGGGCGCACAAGAAATACGGTGCTACGGCCGTGGCGCCGGTCGTTTTCAAAAAGCATAGAGTCGATCTCATCGACGGGAACAATTGCCTCGTCCCTTAGACGGGCTTCAAGCCTTCAATTTCCAAAGCCGCACGTACCTGGGGACGGGACTGCACGCGCTCGAAATATTTTTTCAAAGCGGGAAACTGCGCCAGATCGATCCCCTTAGTGCCGGCCCAGCGCAGGCAGGTAAAAAGATACGCATCGGCAATAGAAAAATTTTCCCCGAGCAGATAAGCATGCTCACTCAAATGCCCAGCCAAATGCGCGAATTTGCCACGCAACGCCTCACTGGCTGAGGCCTTGAGCTCTTGATTCCCCTCTGGATTCTTAACCAGGCGATCGGCAGCGAACAGCATTCCGAACGCCTTGTGAATCTCGGTCGAAACATAGTGCAACCAAACTTGCGCCCGCACGCGCTCGAGGCCTCCGGCTTTGGGGAATAGCCCGGCATCGGGCTTTAGATCCGAGAGGTATTGCAGAAGTACGGCGGCCTCGGTCAAGACCTCACCGCTGTCGAGGCCGATGGCGGGTACGGATCCTTTGGGATTGATCTTCCAGTAGTCGCCGCCATTATAGGTTTTGGCACGCAGATCGACTTTGACCAGCTCGTGCTTCAATCCCAATTCCAACATCACGATATGCGGAGCCAGCGAACAGGCGCCCGGGGAAAAATACAGCTTCATAGAGCCTCCTCTTGTAACCCGCTTTTATGCTAAGCCCCACACATGCGCCATTATTTTCTCGCTCTGATTTTTATAAGCCGGGGCTGAATCGGCTCCCTAGACCTGGACCTAGACCTCTAGGCTTATCGCCGGCCAGAACTTTTGCAATTCGAATTGGTTTACCGGAAAATTAGGCATGAGACATATCCTTATCGTATTCAATTTCTTCCTTTCCCTTTCCTGTCTTGCCTATAAATCCGAAGTCTTCGCACTTTCTCCCCATGAGGCGCTGCAGATGCCGGTGCAAGCGCAGACCGCCCCGCCGCGCACGCCGGACCTTCAACTGCCGGCCTCGTTCACGTCGGTTGTGTCTCGCGATTGGGCCGCCGCAAACGTGTCCAGCTCGCTCGCAGCTAAGAAGCAGCCCGACCATAGTTTGAAGACGATCTGGGTGCGCATGTTTCCGTTGGCCACCGTTCCGATCAACGACCCCTACCCTGTAACCGTCGACCTCAACAAAATTGATATCGAGAACGCGGCCGGACTCGCCATTTACAATCTCGAGACGCAAGCCTTGCTCGGCAACACGACGGCTCTGCATTTGGATTTCGGCAAGACCGCGTTTAAAATCGGCAGCCGATCGTTTGCCTTGCAAAAACTTTGGATCGTACCGGCCGGTACCCTTTCGACTCTGCGTTGGGACAAAGGCCAAGTCACCGATACCGGCACTAAAGCGGACGTTGGAGTCAGCGTGCGCGGCGAGTTCGTGGTTAAACAAACTATGTATGATGTTGACGCCCTCGGCAAACCCCACTTTACCCCCTCGGCTTCCCCCCGGCAGCTCTGGTCGGTGATCAATGTGATCGACATCAACAAATACATTGAATCCGTCGTGCCCTCCGAGGTCATCGCGAGTTGGAGTACGGAGACACTCAAAGCCCAAGCAATTGCCGCGCGCACTTATGGCATGTTCGAAGTCGCCGAAGCGCGCACCAATGGAATTGATTGGGACGTCGACCCGTCTACTTGGTACCAGAGTTACAGGGGTGTGGAGTTCTACGACCGCATGCGCAGACAATGGAGCAAGGTCGAACAGCCGGCCACGACGGCGGCGTGCAATGCCACCGCCAACGAAGTGATCACGTACCGGGGTTCCATCATCAAGGCTTACTTTTCGGCCAATTCGGGCGGTGTCACCTGTACGGTTAGCGAATGTTTCTCGCTGCCCGATCAACCCTACCTTTTGCAAGTCAACGACGCCGCCGACGTGAGAACGCAACCGGGCGGAACCTGGGGTGACAAGGCGACACTGACGCCGGCGAATATCAAAGCCAAAATGCTCGAGGGTGGAGTTTCGACCACGGGAACGGTTTCACACATCGAAGCGCTGTCGCACGGCCCCAGCGGGCGCACGTGGACGTTGCGCGTGCATCTCACTACCGGCTCGCCGATCGATCTCGACAACTTGCAGTCGCGCAAGATCATGCACCTGTTCGGCCCGGTCCGCAGTTTTCTCTACACGCTCGGCGCGATGAGAGGTGGCACGCAAGCGATCACCGGCCACGGTTTCGGTCACGGCGTCGGACTTTCGCAATGGGGGGCGCAGAGCTTCGCCAATCAGGGCTGGGACGCACATAAAATTTTGACTCATTATTACGGCGGCGTGAGCGTAACCAAACTCTAGTTGAGCAACGAGTTGGTCACCTGCAGCGCCCAAGTTCTGCCGTTGCCGTTCGGGTCGGCAAAGGAATTCATCCCAATCACTTTACCTTGCGAAGTCACCGGACCGCCGCTAAAGCCTTTGATCGGCTGGTAGCTCAGCTGCACCATTGGAGCACCCTTTAGGTTCAGGTCGCTTGAACGCAGATCAATTTGACTGTGTTGCAGAACCGTCCCGTTGAGCTTCATACGCTCTAGCTTAGGGACGGAAACTATCACCAAATCGGCGCCGCG
>JAYWAE010000436.1:0-8100 GCA_043782715.1 Pseudobdellovibrionaceae bacterium
TCAGCGACCTTCTTGTCATCCGCTGTCTTTTTTTCGTCGGCGATCTTTTTTTCCGCCGCCGCTTTTTCGTTTGCTTCAGCCAACTTTTGTTCGACAGCCTTGGTGTCGGACGCCAGCGCCGGTGAGGGCGTTGGAATAGCTGGGGCGGCAGCGGAATTGTCGAGCTGGGGAACTTGTGGAACTGCGGTGACGGCGGGTTGAGCCAAGGGGCTCAATTTCAGGTTCTGAGCACTCTCGACCACTTTTTCGCGTTGATATTTTTCGATCAACTCCCGCACGCCGATGATCAAACCGATTAGAATCACGATCACGACCACGGCAATGGTGCGCATGCCCGATGAATTCTCGTCCCCCACACGCCGCCGCGGTGGCGGGGACGCCGGGCCGCTGCTCGGCGCCGGAGTTTTATAAGCCTCATGCACGCGCTCTGGAGGCGGGCCACCGGTTTCGTCTTGATAGCTGCGCAAGACTTCTTCGACGTCCATTTTCAAAAACAAAGCGTAGGACTTGAGAAAACCTTTTAAAAAAGTTTTGGCCGGCAAGTTCGCCGAGTCGCCGTTTTCAATCGCCGTCAGGATTTTTGGATTGATCTTCGTCGCCAGCGCGACTTCGCTGATGGAGAGATTGGCGCTCTCGCGCTTGTCTTTGAGGAGCTGTCCCGTATTCTTCATTGCTGCAGCAACTCTAACATTCCTTTGGCCTTCGCGACATATTTACTTTTTGGATATTCCTTGAGCAATTCCTCCAAACGCGCGCGCGATTTTTCTTTTTCTCCGAGCGAAAAATAACTCATTGCAGAAAAATAGATTGGCTCTTCAAACTTGCTGGAGCGGCAAAATTCGATTGCTTGATCGAGCGCAGTCGCCGATTGCTCGAGCCGCTTCATTTCCAAAAGCGTGCGGCCATAATAATTGGCCGTCGTGCAATTCTCACGGCGGATTTGCAGAGAGTGTGAGAGATGCTCTTCCGCCTTCTGATATTGGCCCAAATCAAAGTAGGCCATGCCTAGATTGGACAGTGTCTTCTCCGGAGCCTCATAGGTCATGTCTCCCTGAACCTCCTGCAGAAGGCGCACGGCTTCACTGTCGCGATGAGTGTCGATGAGAACCCGTCCTAAATTATTTTTAGCATCGGAGTAATTCGGCAAAACCTGAATTGCAGCGCGAAATTTTTCTTCCGCCAGTTTGGTTTTGCCACGCACATAATAAGCCAATCCCACATTGTTTAAAATCAATGGATTTTTGGGATCGAGCTGTTCTGCCTTGAGTAGTTCATTGAGCGCCTGGGGATACATGCCCTTTTGCAAATATCCGGTTCCAATTTGCATATGCAGGCCGGCGCGCTGGCGATCCGATTTCTCGGGAGTGGTGCAGGCAATGAGGGCGATGAGCGAGACGATAAGTGCGGTCATTTTCATAGCTCAACGGTAGCAGACTCAAGGAGTGAGTTGAAGCCTTTAAGTTGCGCCGCGCTAGCGGGCCGTGAAGCTGGCAATCAACTCAACGTGTTCGGTTTGCGGAAACATGTCGAGTCCCTGCACCCACTCGATAGAATACTGCCCGCTGCGTATCAGCCTCTCGGCATCACGCGCAAAAGTAGCCGGATTGCAGCTCACATACACAATCTGTTTGGCACGTAGGCGCAAGAGCTGTTCAATCACATCGCCCTCACAGCCCGTGCGCGGTGGATCGAGCACGATCAAGCCCGCACCCTTGCGTAGCTCGATTTGCGCGAGTACTTTGCCGACGTCGCCGATGCGCCAATCGGCACCGGTTTTCGCACGCTCAACAGCCGCACGGCTGAGTTCAACAGCGACGACGCGCACAGGGGCGTATTGCCCCGCCAATGGAGCGGTTAAATTACCTGAACCGGCGTACAGATCGAAAATCCAATCGGGGCGGCCGTGAACTGCGGCGAGTACTTGCTCCTTGAGCACCTCGTTTTGTGCCCGATTCACCTGCGCAAATAGCGCCACTTCCGCGGATCGCCGGCCAGCGACAGCGCTCACCTCGCCGCTTTCGAGCAACGCCAGTTCGAGCCGCGATTCTCCCGCCGCATCGGCCGCTGTCAGTGTGCGCAATTTGTCGTTGAGCGCAGGCTCACTGATCCAGCATTCGCGTGTCTCCACCAGAGCGTTGGTACCCTTAGCGAAAAACCCATATTTGCCGTCTCGCACTTGCAGTTGAACCCGGTTGCGGTAGTGAAACTCGTTGGGTGCCGCGAGCAGCGGCCGCAGCGTAAATTCTGCAAGCTTGCGTAAGCCCCGCAAGCTGCTTTCAACAATGCCCTGCTTCTGCACGACTTGCTCGGCGTACTCGACATGTTGCCAGGAGCAGCCGCCACAGCGGTCCGCCACAGGGCAAGGCGGGCGGCGGCGCGCGCGCGACGGAGTTAGAATCTCGACGACGGCACCTTCCATAAACTTTGATTTTTTATTTGTGATGCGAACGCGGATCACGTCACCCGGGGCGGTGCCGGGCACGAAGACGACCATGCCGCCGATGCGGCCCACGCCCCGCCCTCCCGAATAGGAGAGCGAGTCGATCGTGACCTCGGCGATGTCGCCAAGATTAGGAGTTGGCGAATTCTTTGCTGTCAAAAAAGATCTTCAGCTCGCGCTCGGCGCTGGCCGTGCTGTCACTGCCGTGAACGGCGTTTTCACCGACGTTGTCGCCGTAGAGGGCGCGAACGGTGCCGGGAGCGGCTTTTTTGGGATCGGTCGCACCCATGATTTCGCGATTGCGCAGAACCGCATTCTCACCTTTGAGCGCCATCAATACGACAGGGCCCGAGGTCATGAACGTGACGAGCTCACCGAAAAACGGGCGCTCTTTGTGTTCGGCGTAAAACTCTTCGCATTTGCTCTTTTCAATTTTGCTCAGCTTCATCGCGGCGACTTTGAGGCCGTTTTTTTCAAACAGCGCGATGATCGGACCGATGACGTTTTTCTTAACCGCATTGGGCTTAATGATGCTGAAAGTGGTTTCCACAGCCATTTTGAGACTCCTTTGAGAATGCCCGCACCATACCCAGACACGCTCCATTTTGGCAAGGCCAACGTCCCGATCGGATGTTACGAGGTCGGCTCAAACTTTAGAGGCTGGCTTTTAAGGTCGTACCAAGATCTGCCGGGCTGCGCGCGATTTTGCAACCGGCGCTTTGCAGGGCTTCAAACTTCGCCTCCGCGGTACCCTTGCCGCCGCTGATAATCGCTCCGGCGTGGCCCATGCGTTTGCCTTTGGGCGCCGTCGAGCCGGCAATAAAGCAAGTCACGGGTTTTTTAAATTCACGTTTGATGTATTCGGCCGCTTCTTCCTCGGCGCTGCCGCCGATTTCACCGATCATGATCACGGCGTCGGTGTCTTTGTCGGCATTGAACAGCTCGAGTACGTCGATAAAATTAGTTCCATTGACTGGATCGCCGCCGATGCCGACGCAGCTCGATTGGCCGAGGCCGACGTTGGACAATTGAAACACGGCTTCGTAGGTCAACGTACCGGAGCGCGAGAGCACGCCGATGCGGCCGGCCTTGTGAATATGGCCGGGCATAATGCCGATTTTGCATTGGCCGGGAGTGATTACACCGGGACAATTCGGGCCGACCAAACGAGTCTTGCGGCCTTGCAAGTAGCGCTTCACTGCCACCATGTCCATGACAGGAATACCCTCCGTAATGCAAACCACCAGGGGAATTCCAGCATCGGCGGCTTCCATGATCGCGTCGGCCGCAAATGGTGGCGGAACGTAAATCACCGACGCGCTGGCGCCCGTTTTAGCAACCGCCTCTTCTACCGTATCGAACACCGGTAACCCGATGTGCGTGGTGCCGCCCTTGCCGGGAGTCACTCCACCAACCATTTTAGTGCCGTACGCGACTGCTTGCTCGGAGTGAAACGTACCTTGCGCGCCCGTGAAGCCCTGGCAAATCACTTTGGTATTTCGATCGACCATAATTGCCATGGCTATGCTCCTTTGACCGCGCCGACAATGGCTTTGGCGGCAGTGGTGAGATCGTCCGCGGGCGTGATGTTGAGCCCGCTCTCTTTGAGAATTTTTTTACCGAGCTCAACGTTCGTGCCCTGCAGGCGCACGACCAGAGGAACTTTTAGGCCGAGTTCTTTGGTGGCCGAAATCACGCCTTCGGCGATGATATCGCATTTCATGATGCCGCCGAAAATGTTGACCAGAATGCCCTTTACGTTCGGATCTTTGAGGATCAGCTTGAAGGCCTCGGTCACTTTCTCTTTGGTGGCGCCGCCGCCGACGTCGAGGAAGTTGGCCGGGAGCCCGCCGTGCAATTTGATGATATCCATGGTCGCCATCGCCAAGCCGGCACCATTGACCAAGCAGCCGATATTGCCGTCGAGCTTGATAAAGGCGAGATCGTGTTTGTGCGCTTCGACCTCGGCTGGATCTTCTTCAGTGATATCGCGAAATTCAGCGATGTCCTTGTGACGATAGAGTGCGTTTTCATCGAAGTTCAATTTGCAATCGAGTGGAATGACCTGGCCGTCTTTGGTTTCGACGAGTGGATTGATCTCGGCCAGCGAGCAATCAGTCTCGACGAAAACTTTGTATAGTCCGAGCAAGCACTTCACGGCCGAGTTCGTCGCCGGCCCTTTGAGACCGATCTTGAACGCCAACTGACGCGCTTGAAATGGTTCCATGCCCACGGCCGGATCGATGATCACGCGGTGGATTTTTTCCGGCGTGTTGTGCGCGACCTCTTCGATGTCCATCCCGCCTTCGGAGCTAGCCATCATCACCACGCGGCTTTCGTGCCGGTCGAGCAGCACGGCGACGTAGTACTCTTTTTTGATGTCACAACCCTGTTCGATGTAAACGCGGTTGACGGTTTTGCCTTCGGGTCCCGTCTGTGGCGTGACCAACGTCATGCCGAGCATTTTTTGCGTCTGCGCGCGCACTTCGTCGAGCGACTTAGCGACTTTGATACCGCCGCCTTTGCCGCGGCCACCGGCATGGATCTGGGCCTTCACGACCCAAACGCTGCCGCCGATGCTCTTGGCGGCCGTTACCGCTTCTTCGGGCGATTGCACGACTTTACCGTTGAGCGTTTGAATGCCGAATTTTCTTAAGACTTCTTTGGCTTGATACTCATGAATGTTCATAGAGCAAAAGGTAGCAGGTAAGTGAGAGCGAGGCAAACTCACAAGTTGCAATGAAGTCTAGGATCAGATCGAAGGCTCCAAAAAATCCGAGCGCGGCGGCAACCAGGGTACTGGGTAAGACATGCATTCATCAGGCGGATTGCGAGCCGAATCGTAGGACGAAAAATTCCGTGAACCCTTCAGCGCAAAGCGCAAATCGCCGTATTCCGTGCCCTCGCGATAGGGAACGCGGGCGTACTGAAACCAAGCCCGCACTCGGCAGTGCGTCTTATATTGTGCCACGAGTTCCGCCGCTTTGATCGCGTAGCCGCCGTATTCCCGAATGTCGAGATCGCTGCAAAAATAGCAAGGGCTGCGATCCAACTTCTTACCGTCCAGCACGAGGCCACGTGCGCAGCGGGTGCGCATGAGATCGACCACTCCCGTGTCCACACGATAGGACTCTGCGCCTTTTTCGACAGCGAAAAAAGTCCAACAAAACGGATTCCCGGGCAGCGGTGAAAGCACGAGATCGGCAAGGGTGAGGTGGGAATTGCCGGGATGAAAGGCGCGCTCTAGGCCCGCATGCGCGAAATCATGACCGGCACGAAAAACGCCGATTACCGAAGTCAGCGCGGCGATCACGATCCATGGTCTCACAGCGGCTTGCGCTTTCTGCAGCACCAAGAAAAATCCCGCGCCCGTACCGCCGATCAAGACTGCCAATCCCAGCGGTACCATGCCTGCGCGTACACCCACGCACAGCCCGCCACAAAAAACTGAGACCATGAGAGCGGCCACGACCGCCGATCCCTTTGTCCGACGCGGGAGCGAAAGCAGAGCCAAAGGGATGAGAAACACCCAGAGCCAAGGCTCGACTATAAAAATCGTATCGCCGAAATACCAATGGTTGTCGAAGGGCGAGAGAGGATGAATGCCGTAGGAGTTTAAAAAATCCAAGCCCAGATGGAGGCATAGCCCAAGCGCCGTGACCGCAAGCAGCGCCCGCCAGGTGGCTGCGCTCCAACGCGTCCCCCGCCACGTTTGCCATAGCCAAAAAGCGAATAGAATTAATGTTCCCTGTGGAATGCTAAACAAGAACGAATGGGTCCAGCCCCGGTGATTGAGCAAGTAGGTGAGATTGCCCGGCTCAAAGATCCGGTAGAGCAGGTCCAGATCTGGAAAATTATTCGCCAATATGGAAGCGCTGTAGAGCGGCGCGCGCTGAACTGTGGATTCGCGCTTTTTACGCAGCTGAAATGCGGCTTCGGCGACCGCTGCACCGATTAAAGAATGGGTCAGATTGTCCACACCGCCTCCACTGGCCTTGCAACTGCCGATTGAAGCACTATTATTGGTCTTTGACTCGTATATTTCTAGGAGGATACGTGCAACGCAAAATTTGGCTTCCGCTAGGCACTTTAATTTTCTCCGCCTGTGCCTCCACGCCCATCAGTCCCGAGTGGACGCGCCAATCGACACGCCAAGTGGACAATGGATATATCGTCTACCTCGGTAAAGGCGAAGCCTCAAACCCCGAGCGCGCGCAGTTTAAGGCCGAAGGTCAGGCACTCGAAGATCTCGCCAACGAATGTTCGATGATACCGATCGGCACCCGGATCGAAGACCGCTATGGTGAAAAAGACAAGCACACGTCGACGGCGTATGTGAAAGTGGCACTGGAATTTCAAGAATGCGAAGCCGCTCGCCGTGCTCTCGAACCAAGCGACATCAAAAAAATCGCCAACGTGCCATTTACCCAGCAACTCAAACGTTATCAGGATTTAAATGAGACGGGGGATCTGCCGGATCGCGGACAAGTCGCGGCTATCGTACCTCCCTCCGAGCCGTCTCCGCTCCCCGCCGGAGACGGCGCTTGGAGTCCCACGACCCGCTTCTTTGTGCAGCGACAATATGTCGTTTATCAAAAACAAATTGTCGTCTTAGCTCCGCCAACGGCTTATGCTCCGGGCTCCGTGGAGGCACAGAAATTTGTCGCCAATGTGCAGCCTGCCGCTCAACAGGTGGTGCAATCGGAGGTGAAAGATCCCACTTTGCGCAAGGGTTCATGGTCCGGCGTGCCTGAGCATCCGCATGACCTACGGCCGGCGACTTTGAGTCCTAAGCTCGTCGCCGCCAAGCCGATCAACGAGCACGCGCCCGCAGTGACCAAACCCCAACGCAGCAATCACCCTGGCCACGTCGGCCGCGGGAAAAAGCAAAAACGCCCGCATAAAGCGGGCGTTCGCAAGACGGAATAGTATTTTGCTTTAGGCTCTAGTTCAAATTCAGTTTACCCAGCGCATCGACCAACTCTTGCACGGCTTTGGTGGAGTTGGCGAGCATCGCCTTCTCTTCGTCATTGAGTTTGATCTCGATGACTTTCTCCAAGCCGTTACCGGTCAATTTGCACATCACACCGACGAAGAGTCCATTGATTCCATATTCGCCTTGCAGGTAAGCCGCGCACGGAAGAATGCGGCCTTGATCGCGCAGAATCGACTCCGCCATTTGCACAGCACTCGCGGACGGCGCGTAGTAGGCCGAACCGGTTTTGAGCAAACCGACGATTTCAGCGCCGCCTTCACGCGTGCGTTTCACCAACGCATCAACTCGGTCTTTGGGCAAAATCTCGAGCAGTGGCACGCCGCCGACCGAACAGTGGCGGGGCATCGGCACCATCGTGTCGCCGTGACCGCCGAGCACGAATGCATGCACGTCTTTCACGCTGCACTTGAGTTCTTCGGCAATAAAACTACGGAAGCGGGCGCCATCGAGCACGCCGGCCATACCGATCACGCGTTCACGCGGAAAACCGAGTTCCTTCATCGCCACATACGCCATGGCGTCGAGCGGATTGGAGACGATGATGGCGACGGCATTGGGCGAGTATTCGCGCACGCCTTTGCAAACGTCTTTCATGATCTTGGCATTGGTAGCCAAGAGGTCATCGCGGCTCATACCAGGCTTACGCGGGATTCCGGCGGTGATG
>JAYWAE010000437.1:0-3068 GCA_043782715.1 Pseudobdellovibrionaceae bacterium
CATGGTGATGGCATTGAGGTCGCGGCGGCCAGCTTCTACGGTATCGATTTTTTCGGTCGCCAGCGCTAAGGTCTGCTTGTGAAATTTGCGGATCGCTTCACTTGGCACTTCTGAAGTCACACGCAGCGGATCGCCGATCTGTTTGAAATTGGGCTTAAGTTGCAAAAGCCCCATGCGTTCCAAACGCGCCGTCGCCTCGCTCGCCTGCGATTGCGAAATCCCAAGCCGGCGCGCAATCCAGCGCGGATCGCTCTGAGCACCCGGAAGTTTGCACAAAGACAAGATGGCGAAGTGGTACCAGTCGGCGATCAGGCGAAAGCGGTCTTCGGGAAGAACTCGATCGGGGCCTGTCGGCAAGTGAGCGTCGTCTTCCACCCAGCCAGGCAACGTGGATTTCAAAAAGTGCAGGCGCTCAACAGGTGAAAGTCCTAAGCGTGAAACGATTTTTTCGGCCATACGCAAAGTGACCGGGCGCTTGCCACTCATCACCTGGGAGAGATGCGCCGGGCTCAATTGCAGCCAGCGGGCGAAGGCACGTAAGGAGAAGTTCGGGTTGCGGGTCTGCCGCTGCCTCAGTTCCTCACGTAATAGCTGTGCTACGTTTTCCATTTCTCTCTCCGGCAGCGAAGTGCCTCTGTGTTTCAAGAAGTAGCAGAGGGTGTTTCAGAGCTCAATTTTAATTTTGAAACACTGTTTCAGAAACAGAAACGAAGGCCCGGAACTATCACCTTGAGTCCTAGGCCCCCCCGCACTATGAAGTGCCTACAGGAGTGTGTATGAATCCTTTCACTCAGCAGGCGCCGATCACCGGAGTTAAACATATAGTCGCGGTCGGGTCCGGCAAAGGTGGGGTCGGCAAATCGACGGTGGCGGTGAATTTGGCGATGGCTTTGCAAAAAGCCGGCGCGAAAACCGGGCTGCTCGACGCCGATATTTATGGCCCGAGCATTCCGCGCATGCTGGGTTTTTCGGGCGCGCTCGCCGTCAAGCCCGAGGTCAATGAACAAAACAAAATCATTCCTGTTCCTCGCTTCGGCGTGAAGACCATGAGCCTGGGTTATTTAGTCGATGAAGGCATGGCCGCCGTTTGGCGTGGGCCGATGTTGTTCAAAGCGATGGATCAGTTTTTTCGCGATGTGCTCTGGGGTGAGCTGGATTATTTGATCGTCGATTTGCCTCCCGGCACCGGCGATGTGGCGTTGACGGTGGCGCAAAAGGTTCCAGTCGCCGGCGCGATCGTGGTTTGCACTCCGCAAAACGTGGCATTGGCCGACGCCAAAAAAGCCATCGACATGTTTGAGCGCACAAACGTGCCCTTGCTCGGTGTGATTGAAAACATGGCGTACTTAAATGGCCCCGGCGGTGAACAGATTCAACTGTTCCCCAAGGGGGAGCTTGACGCGTATTTGGATCTAAAGAAAATCCTGAAGCTCGGACGCATTCCTTTTTATCCCGAGATCGGTGTCAGCGCGGAAGCCGGCGTACCGTTGGTGGAGAGCCACTCCGGCGAGGCGGAAGCAAAAGTGTTTAGCGAACTGGCCGCCCAGCTTGAGAAACTTGTTCCCCTCCAATAAATATTCAAAACATATATGTTTCTAGAAAGGGTACGGCGTACCTTTCTAGTGGCTCATCGGCCACGACATTTGCACTTGATTGAACCAGCTGATGAAGCGCGTGTTGCCGTCGGGCGACGTCGCTAGGCTGAATGTGCAACCGCTGGTATCCGTGTCGATATAGGATCCGTCGGGTAGAAACGCCAAGCGGGTCATCTCACCATGAACATCCTGGGAGAACGAGCCGAGCACTTGGCCATTTTGTAAACGCAGCAAGACCTCTTTGTACGCGACTGTGTTGCCGCAGGGTAGGATCGGTTCGACGGTTGAATAGGCCGGAGTCACGCCGTTCTGTCCGTCGTGGCCATCTTGACCATTGGTACCGTTCGTTCCATTCGAGCCGTTGCTTCCGTTCGTACCGTTTAAGCCATTGCACATCACCATCGCTTGCTGGCCCGGATTGAGCGGACTGTAGACGCCGTTGTCGTGGACGTCGATCGACATCAACACGACTGATCCACCATTTGAACATTGTGCTGCACTGGCACTCATAGTTTCAAACGCCATGGCGTGGCCGTTCTGGCCGGCGGGGCCGGCGGGGCCCGCGGCGCCGGCTGAGCCGTCATGGCCATCGCACAGCACCTGCACTTGCGTGACTTCTGACGGCTCGAGAATGTGGCTGCCGTCGCTGTCGAGTCCGTAGTTGAACTGCAGGCCACTGCCCGAGCTGCAGGCGGCAAGGCCGGTCGTCACGCGTAGCATGGAGAAAAGGCTGCTGATTCCGTTGGAGCCGTTGCTGCCGTTTGATCCGTTGAGTCCGTTGCACACGACTTGCGTGCTCAACGGTTGCTCGCCCTCGTCCATGGAACCATTGGAATTGAAGTCCTGATATATGGAATAGACTTCGCCTCCGGCCGCACATTCGGAGTCACTTGCCGGGCGAACGGAAATGGCCTGTGAGCCCTGCGGTGTTTTGAGTGCGGCCGGCTTGTTGCCAGTGGCGCTGCTGTCCGAGTGGGTGGCTGCACAGCCTGCAATAAAAGTAGTGAATCCCAGAACCAAAATAATGCATTTGAATGCGGACATGGTGTCCTCCTCCGGGGAAGTCCGGCAGTCCTTAGATCAAAATGAGCAGCGATAAGGTTAATTCCCAGCCCTGCCCAAAGTGGCCTTTTACGTCGGCATCGGGCCGACAATATTAGACTCGGAACCAGAGCTTCTCAGATCGAGACAAGCCCTTGATATATTTGAGACTTTGGTTAAATCTTCTAGCCCTTTTGACTCGTCGCGCTATACTGACAGCAGGAACAATGGAAGGGGGGACATTATGTCCGCACTGCCAAAGGAATGGCGCCTCGATCCTCCGCCTAAGTAAGGTGTGTGGTTCGAAGCGTAAGATTCCAACCGCTAACTCTCAAGGAGGTTTGAGTAGAGAGTTTGTAAATGGTTGTTTCTTCCTTTGCTAAGGGCAAACCGTTCGAAAGGGCGGGACGCAAAACCAAACGGGGCTAAATC
>JAYWAE010000438.1:0-8093 GCA_043782715.1 Pseudobdellovibrionaceae bacterium
GCAGTTTCAGCAGGCTGACCGAAGAATTGGAATTTAAAACCACCGGTCGAGGCCGAACCATCCGACATGTTCACAAACACATCTAAAAAATCGCCGAGCCCCAAGTTGGCCCCGGCTAAAATATTAGAACCGTCGGAAATCTTAGGGTCCACGTAAGCCGGATTAGGATTGTCGCCGTCCGATGTTTGAACCTCGACAATACGACCGAGCCCGACATAGCCATTGCCACGAAAAAGATTCCCCTGCGCTTCGGGTGTTAAAAACTGATTGGGATTTAAAGACAGCGCCGAACAACCCGTTAGCCCCCATAGACATAAAATCAATGCGACCGAATTTCTGTTCATAGATGGCTCCCCTGGTTAACAACTGGCGTTCCTGATCCTGGTGTTATTCGAGCGCAGCTGGAAAGTTCTTTATTTTCTCCACGATCTTCAGATGTTTCTTATATTTCTCTAAGAATGCGCTTTTGTCTTTATCAATTCTTTGACATTTTAACTTTGTAACAGCCTCGCTGATTTACTTTTTCCTTTGTTCGTCATATGGATCCTCGCCGGGCGTTAAACTTGACCTGCCAAGGAGTTGGTTCGGCAAAAGCAGCTATCGATACCGTAAATAGGAAAGTAAAAATAATAATCTTCATGTTTCAAGTCCGCGTCCCTGGGGCGCGATCCGCCGCGTAAAGGCGCCCTTCGTCAGCGATTGGATTTTATTCATGAAAATTGAATCCCGGCGAAACTTCAGCGAACTTCCTGTACATATGTCCTGAGAATTTAGTTCCGACTTCAAGTGGAGGATCGCTATGAAGCTCATGGCCTTCTGGTTTATTTTGTTGTTTACCTGCCAAACCTTTGCCTCCCAAATGGAGGCCGCGATGCACTCTTTTAAGTATCGCCAAGGGATGCTGCAGGTACGCGTGGGAGTTCTTCAGCCAGCAGGAGAACCTGTCGGTGATATCCTGTACATTCACGGCTTCGCGGACCGTTTCGACAATCATATTCCACTCTTTCAGACCTGGAGCGCCGCCGGGTTCCGTGTGATCGCGTTTGACCTGCCTTCGCACGGCGAAGACTCTGGCTCCGAAAACAACCTGAACGGTTTTAGCTTCCGTGATCTGGCGGAACTGGCCGCTAAAATCGAAGCCGAAACCAGGCCCCTGAATCCGCGGCCCCTTTTCTTGGCGGGGTGGTCAACGGGCGGATTGATCGTTGTGCGGGCTCTTCAAGAAAACTGGGGGCCTTTCCGCCCTATCAGCGGAGCGATCCTGTTTGCACCGGGCGTTTCAGTTCGCAAATTCCCGTGGACATTCGGCAATCGCTTGGGTTTCGTCACGGACCAGACGCTGACGCATGATCCACACCCGCCGCACGTGGGTCCGAATAAACCGAACACGCCGTTTTGGAGCTCGCTGATTGCGGCATTTGCGCCCCGTCTGGTCGCGGAATCGGTTCTATCGCAGCATCTATCTTACCCGACTGACATTCCCACCCTCGTCGTGACCGGCGGGGATCGCGAAGATGTTTACGCCAAGGAGTGGGTCGTCCGTGACTGGGTGAACGAGCAAAATAAGGCTCGCGTGAACTCCGCCAAGCCTTTGATCATTGATTTGTCCTGTCCCCACGCCATGCACGAGCTCGACAACGAGACTCCCACGTTCGGTGGCGTCGAGATAAAAAATTCGGCCGCGGCTTTTGCACAGGCCGTCGTACTGGGAAAGGTCGATGAGTTTCGTACGAGCTCCGCTTTTGGAACCGTTTGCCAGCTTGCACCCGTAGCTTATGCCAACGCCTTCGGGAATCTCGTCATGAGCATCTGGACCTTATCCACGGCTTACGCTCCATGGTTCGAATCCACACCGAGAAATATGAGCGATCCGCACCCATGGCCCGCTGGATTTAGTGCTGCTGATTCACCGGTCTTCGCCCACAACGAGATTTTTATTCGGCGTTCTCCCGACGTCATTTTCCAAAAATTGTTAAGGGCGCATGCTTGGTCCTCCTGGTATCCAAATGCGGCGGGCGTGCACATCGCGGGGGAAGATCCTAAAAATGCCGATGCGAAGCTGACTCCGACGAGTCAATTCCAATGGAAGACTTTCGGCACTGTCCAAAGTAGCGCCGTGAAGCTTTTTGAGCCGAACGTCGCGATCGGTTGGACCGCAGAGGGATTCGGCGTGCAGGCGTTCCACCGTTGGTACCTATTCTCCGAATCTGGTGGAACCCGCGTCGTCACCGAAGAGTGCGACAAGGGCTTCACGATGGACATTGCGGGGGGTTCGGCGCTGCTGAATCCTAGCCTTCACGCCTCGCACCAACTTTGGCTCGAAAATCTGAAATCCCAACTTGAACGATCAGCATCTACACCGTAAAAAACGGAATTCGAAAAGGCATTACACTAGAGCAGATTCAAAAAGCTGGCTTATCTCACGAATGGGATTCATTCAGCCACGGTTATCTAAACACCAATCAGTGGTTGCTTTCGATCTTCCGAAGCCTCAGGCAATAACTAATGACCGAGCAATCTGACAATCGTACCTGCGCCGACAATTGATGGCTGAACGGAAGTCGGTTGTCGCTGACTCAATCCTTCACAAAGGAAAGTCTAGTCCTGCGTGAAGGACTGAGCGAAGACGGATTTCTCGTCGCGCCCAGGTCCGTTCATAGAGGCAGGTAAAATTGCGCAAATCCGATATTTTCAAACATCCCGCTATCGTCGTGAGAAGAAAGTCCCAATCGGTTGTACATGTAGCCAACACGAATGAACGCTTGATCGTGAATGAATACTTGGACGCCTGCCGACAAAGACTTTTCATCCTTAACGCCGGGATGCCCGTCGTCGTATTGGTCATATTGAAGCTGTACACTAACCCATTGTGGCTTGATCGTATAATCCAGCCGGGAGAAGTAGCCTTTGGTTCTACAGGTTTTACTCACGCTCGGATCTCGATCTAAACCTTGAGAATATTCAAGGTCGAGATCAAACTTTCCCCACCTCGTTGAATAATCGATCGCACCGTGCTGGCGGTAGACGAGCATTGATCGATCCGCCATTCCCCCGGGGTGCCTGGCTCGAATAGAGGAGTCCGGCATCGGCTGGATAAAGTTCCTATAAGCCCAACTTCGCCCGTCGAAATATGAAACTCCGATTTTGGATGAGCCAATTTTAGAACTTACCCTTAGAACTATGGGCTTTGAATTGTTCTTGACGCTCTTCTTGACCACTCCAATTGGTTGACCAGCGGAGTCAGTCACGATTTCGTCCACATAGTCCGGACCGTCAGCAACGCCGAATGTATAATCTATTGGCCCAACGAAACCGGCCAGTTCAATTCCCTTGTCCGTAATAAATCCTAAGTTCTTCCGCGTGAGCGGATAGATCGGGTTGGCGGGCGCGTCCAGTACCGCATCAATGCCCCACTTGAAACGAAAGCGCCCGACCTTGATTGCCGTCCCAGCAGGCAGCCCTGGAATTCCAGAAAAAATGGCGTACACAAAACCATGGTCGTCGCCGATCTGGTCCTCGCTCCCAGAGAGCCGTGAAGTCGGCAAAAGTTGTTCGGCCAAAACCGAAATATGGTCACCGATATTTCCGGTAATATTCAATTCATTCACATGGACAACTGCCCCTGGAGCATTGTCTCCGGCATCCATATAGCGAATGTCAAACAAGACCCCGAGGTTCAAATTGCCAAATGATCCAAGTGGCACATCTCCCGCACTCTTCTTTTCAGGTGCCTCGCCTAGATTTGGATTTGATAGATCCAGGTTTTGCGCGACAGCGAAACTCGACCAAAACATTGCACAAACCGCTAGCATGCATGTCAGATTTTTCATATTCGCCGCCCTTTGAGTTCAATCCACCACATTTCGAACAGCGTTCGGCTTGCCATAAAGCCCCAACCCAAAACCGACATCGTTCCCGCAATGGCCGAAACTACTTCGTAACCGCCACCGCCATATTTAATGGCCCACCACGCCGGCACGTCGATTAACCCTGCCGACAGCGCAAGGCCCATAAAAAGCAATTTCCAGATTTCACTCAGTTTTGAGAATATAAAGATCAAACTAGTAATCAGATACATGGTCGCGTGCCCAAAAAAGTGCGCATGAGAAGTTGCCGCGAGTTTGGGAAGCTTCATGTAGAAGAAGTACTCGGACGAAGATTTAAACGAAACTCGCGTCACCAAATAGACTTCAAGCAGCGAGAGCAAATGCACCAATCCAAAGGAGGCAAGCGCGAGACTTATCGCCATTTTAGCACTTACGGGAAATCTTTCCAGAAAAACGGGAGGCTTCCAATCCGGCTTTCGTTTTAGAAAGGCAAAAATGAAAAACAGGATTCCCAGAATTAGATATACCGAAAACAAAATGAGAACCAAATTTGCAAATGGAAACTGAGTGGCGTCGGAAATTACTTTAGTTGCGTCTTCGGGGCCGAGCTCCAGGCCCTGCGCGCTAACAAGAGCTGGCCAAAGATTTATTCCTAAGAGGAATATCTTATTCAAAGCCGAGCTCGGCTTGCAAGAGCAACTGGCTGTCATATTCCCGAACCGCAGTAACTGGAAATTGATATCCGACTCCGATTGCCGTATCTCGGGGCAACTTATATTTCAATGCCGCTAAAAGACTAGTGGAAGAGTTGGTTTTGGTGATCTCTCCACGCGCCTCCACAACTGGAAAGATATTTTTCGTGAGCCTACTGACCAACGAGATCTCCCAATCCGTCATTTTATCTCTAGGGTTATAGTGAATCGTCGAGTTCAGCGCGAGTAACGGAACTAAGAGGTAGGCGCCGGAGATCCCGAAAAGTCCAGCCGTGCGATTGCTCTCAACCGGGCCCGTCGGAAATTCGAGTTCGCCAAATACGGAAATGCCGCTAAGCTTAGACGGGGTTCTAAAAACCGCGTACTGAAGCATCAATTCAGACGCAGGATTTGTGCCGATCGAATCATTGCGCAGGTGGATGCCGACCCGGTCGACTACGCCCGACTCTATATGAAATGCATAAGTGCCCTTTGATTCTCCAGACATCCGCTCTTGAACCGCGGTCACACGAGCGCTGACTTCACCTGGACCATCGGGCATTCCCATATGGGCCATAAACGGGTGAACTAACGCATGATGCCCCTCGGAACCTGAACCCTGATTCAAGTCCAAGCCATCATGGGATTCATCTCCATGTGCATGTGCGACTGATCCACACCAGGCAGAAGCAAAAATAAAGACAAGCGTCGCGAGAGAAACTTTTGTATACCGAAACTTCATGAGATTCTCCTTGTGCAACTATTTTTTCTTGTTAAACACGGCTGCAACGGTCAGTAGTCCCTTCTTGACCGCCTCCGCAACTTCTTCAGACTCTGCAATCATGGCCGCCGAAGCGGACTTGATATCTTTGCCAATGGCCAGACCCGATGCCGCAGTTTTGCCGTCAAACTGACTTAAAAACTCATTGCTGCCGAGCGTTCCACCTAATTTATTTTTAATTAAAATAACGTTCGTCACTTTTCCGGCGAGATCGACGCCGACCCCGACAATTAATTTCTGAGCGCTCCGTTTTGGCGTCGAGAAGAGTGCAACGCCTACGCGAGTTGGCCTTCCGCCCTCATCTTTGACGGCGAAATAAAAAGTGGGTACAGAATCGGCTTCCAAAACGTTTCCGTTCATCCCGGCGGCTAGCTCTTTAACTTGCTCAGGTCGCAGCGTGCCCTCGAGAACCGAAAAGCCTGAAACCTTGGGGAATATTTTTTTTAGTTCCTCTGTAGGCATCATGGAATCTTCGATACGGCTCAACCAATCGGTTGGTTTATCTGGCGTCGAGAGACCGTCGCCCGGATTGGACTTGGCGCGAATCTCCGCAATATTACTCGCGCCATCTTTGTCTGAATCTCTAAGTTCGATGCTGGCAAAGGCCGATGGCGTCATCCCGAAACGCTGGAAGTCTTCACCGTATCCGTTCAATTGCGAACCCCCGCCCTTACTGTGGCAAAGCGTGCAGGAGACTTTATATCCATATTTTGACTGCCAAAGCCGACTAAAGGATGGAAGCGCAAAACAAGGTTGAGCGACGAGCGCAATGGCGAGTGCAGAAAAATACCTCATTCGTCGTTCAAATACTTTTTGCATATCCAGAAATCCTATTTCTTTTTAAAAACCGCGTTTGTAATCAAAAGTGCTTTCTGAACACCACTTGCGATGGCCTCGGAGGCCTTTACGGCGTCGCTCACCGGCTTGTAGTCCGCACCTGCTTTAAATGTGTTCTTAATGGATTTGCCGACAAATTGATCTAGAAACTGATCTTGCGCGACGGCCGCATTTTCGGAATGGCTCCAGATATCCGTTTTTCTAACCCGTCCGTCCGTGTCCATTGCAACGGAAACTTCCATTTTTCCATTCGCACCGTATGCGTCGACAAACAGGATTACACCGAGGTTCTTAGCCGTCGCAGATCCATCTTGTGCGAAATAGAAAGTTGGACTGCGGTCTTCACTTGCAATCTTAACTCCGCCCGACGTGACCGATGACATTTGATCGGCGTTCAAAGTAACTTGTCGGGAAGTAAACGTTTTGGCCTCAGGCCAGACTTGCCTTAAGCGCTTTTCAGGCCAAACCTTCTCGTGCGCCAGTGCGCTAAGCGAAAGCGTTAGACAGGAGAGGATCAAAATTTTCGAGGATCGAAAGACTAGGTTCACTTGTACACCAGCATTTCCTCAATACGTTATAAATCCTCGATCCAGGGCTGTTCATCTCACACCATCGAAATCATGACCTTAAGTGCATGTTCCTTGGAAGCGTTCGCAAATGTGTCGTAGGCCTTAAGTATGTCTTTGAAATTGAATCGATGAGTGACCAGTTTTTCTGGCTGGATTTTTCCTGATACAACCGATTTTAGAAGCATGGGAATAGTTTCCGTATCGACCAATCTCGTCGTGATCGTGATGTTACGATCCCAAAGCTTCTCTAAACGAAGCTCAACGGGCTTGCCATGAACTCCAATGTTGGCGAGGTGCCCACCGGGCGAAAGAATATTCTGACAAATATCAAAAGTTACCCCTAACCCCACGGCTTCGATTGCTACGTCAACGCCGCGATTTTTAGTGAGTTCCATCACTTTTGCGGGCGCATCTTCCGTTGCACTATTGATCGTGTGGCTAGCGCCAAACTCGATCGCTCGCTTGAGGCGATCCTCATTTGTGTCAATAACAATGATTTCGGCTGGGCTGAAAAACTGCGAGGTTAAAAGAGCCGCAAGCCCGATTGGGCCGGCGCCGACAATCGCCACAACGTCGCCAGGTTTAACTTTACCTTTTAGCACTCCGCATTCGAAGCCAGTCGGCAGGATGTCACTGAGGAGAACCATAGAGTCATCGCTAACGCCGGTCGGAATTCCGTAAAGGCTCGTGTCGGCGTAAGGGATTCGCACGTATTCAGCCTGGGTTCCGTCGATGGTATTTCCGAGTATCCATCCGCCATTGATGCAATGAGAATACATGGCCCGCTTGCAGTATTCGCAACGCCCATCTGCTGTCACACAAGAAATAAGAACCCGGTCGCCAACTTTGAAGGTCGTCACGGCAGATCCCGTAGACTCGATGACACCGATACCTTCGTGTCCGAGTGTGCGGCCCGGCTGCACCGATGCAACATCGCCTTTCAGAATATGCAAATCGGTCCCACAGATTGTAGTTCGCATCATCTTAACTACTGCATCGGTTGGGTCGTTAATTGTAGGTTTAGTCTTTTGCAAAAAGGCTTTTTTGTCGGGCCCTTGAAATTCCAAAGCCCACATCTTATTGGTACTTTCGGACTCGATATTTCGCACGTCTGTCGCATCCATATACAATTGTCCTGACGTTTGTTACCTATCTCGTTTGGGGCCTAAGTTCAGATTTATGGACTCTCCGATTTTCGAGTCTACTCAATCGCCGCCCGGCACTTTGACGTAAAAATGCCGAATGAGTGAGCGACCAGATGCCGCCAGTCGCAAATGCGTAAACTGCGCCTAGAGTTAAAACCGAAATAAAGTCGGCAAATCCAAATGACGTTCCCGCCTGCGCCGGTTGTGCAAACGCCATCCCGTGAAACAGTTTACTCGTTGCG
>JAYWAE010000439.1:0-3036 GCA_043782715.1 Pseudobdellovibrionaceae bacterium
TTGCAACACCAGCGGCACCGCCAAGACTACGGTCACCCAATTGACATCGAGCTTTTTCACAAACGGTGCGGCGATGAGAACGGAAGCCAGCAGCAAATACAAAATCGAGGTCCAAAAAAACAAACTCAATTTATTGAACAGCACTTCGGTCTCGAGTTTTTTGAGTGAATGCTGGAAAAGTTCGGGAACGTCTTGCGACCGTGAATACGTGACTAACGCGTCCGCCGCCGCCGTACTGGAGCCGCCCGTGCGCAAGGCTTCGAGATAGGTCGTGACCGCCTGTTTCGTACCTTCAACCGTATGCCCCGAATGCTGGGCCTCGAGATGCGAAAAATCCAACGCTCCAATTAAATGCTCGCCGACGAGGACGGCCTTCATCACACTGAACTGATTGTAAAGCTCGATCCAGGATTTTTGCAGAGCAGTCAGTGAATGTGAATTCTCTTGCTGCTGCTGCAAAAAGGGTTGCACCCGCTCAGATAAGTGCGCCGATTCGAGCTCGGCTACCGAGACCAATCTCTGTGTTTTGAGAAACCCCAGCTCCGTGCGCAGCTCGGGCTCGCGAATCTCGATCAATTGCAGCCAAGGACTCGAATCTGAAAGCAAAAGCCCTAGATAGAGTTGCTCGGAACTCAGCTGCCAGCGCGTGTATTTGCCGGTCAAAAACAAAAGCGTCTCACGGGCCAGGGTATCAAAAGGCTTGAGCCGCCCGCCCTGTTGGGTAGCCGCCGTTGCAATCGCATCCGCTGGAATGCCCGTAGCGAGCGTGATCAATTTTTCCTGCGCGGCGCTCGCGCTGGCCTCATTAAAGCTTTGACCCAAAAAGGTGGTTTGGCCCAATGCCATTTGCGAAATCAACAATAGCGCAGCCAGCATCACGCTTTTGCAGAGGTGATTGTTTTCCAACGGCGGCTCCTCATGAGGGTGAAAAGTATGATTCCAAAGGCGAGAATGACGCTGCCGGCGTATTTCACCGGGCGCCCGGGGTCCCAGTTGACACTGAAAATCGATTCGGGCGGTTGCCCCGGCTGCAAAACGTAGCTCGACTGGTAAAGCGTGTAGCCGTTTTTCTTGAGCGGCTCATTCATGCTGATCAAAACCGGGTGGCCGTCGCCATTGACCTCAACCAAGCTCTCATAGCTCATCGCGGTCTCAGTTCCCGGGTAATCATGCTTGGTGAATTTTTTTAAATTGAGTGCAAATGGCAACTCGAGAACCTTACGCCCGTAAAAAATCGACGCCGGGCGATCCATCAGCTGCACGTCTTGACTGGTGCCTTCTAGCAGCCAAAAGGTCTTGGAACCATCTTTAAGATGAACTTCAACGGCGCTAGGCGGAAGTTCGGTACCCTTTTGCGGCGCCACCGGAACTGCAGTTTGGACGAATTCTCCGCCCTTGACGATGCTCGCGAGCGTGATGACCATTCCCATCCAGGGAGTTTGATACGCCTCGCCCTCGTGCACCTCTTTGCGCCCGACCTCTTTGCCATTTTTAGTGAGCACCACGACCGCAGATTTAGCGTCGCCTTGAGGATTCACCCAAAACTGAATTAGGTTGCCGCCGGGCCCGGGCGCAGAAGGTCCGCCGGGCTGCGCTCCACCCGCAGAAATCGCGGGATGTCCCTGTGGAAGATCGGTGGCTGGTTGAGCTTTCCCAGCAGTCGCAGAAGCCATGTCTCCTGAAACCTGCAGACGCAAGCCGAATACACCATCTTTGTTTATCGAAAAATTCTTGAACTTGTAAAACAGCACCTCACGCATGGAGGTGCCGCCTTTTTTGATCTCGAGCTCCAGCGCCGGATTGGGCTCGGGTCCCTCGGTTTCAATGAGTTTATTCGCCCCCACCGAAGCAAACCGGTACAAACGCTTCAAATGTATGGTGACGCCTTGGCCAGTCCAATCCCGGCCTTGCAACTTGGCAATCGGGATCTGCGCAACGGACTTTCCGCTCTTCAGATCCAAAACTTCCAATGTGTCGCCCGCGGCGAACGGGGCGGGAATTTTTCGGCCCTGGGGCTCCCGCGCACTGGCCGCTACGGGCTGGCCAAGCTTGATTTCGATCGTCGCAGGCCCCATTTTGAGCGACGGGTTAGTCGTGGAATGCAACCATTCGGAAACATCAAAAAACTGGCTCTTCATCTTAAAACTTAGACCGATCTCGTCCGAGCCCTTCTGCGTCTCACTCATGACTTTCTCAACCGCCGCGAAAGGCATGTACTTGCCGATCCAAAACAGCCCGTGAATTTCGCTGTTCTCAGAGTCGTCGATCGCAGCGCTGAAAGCACTCAGTCGGCGAGGCCAATCGATCGTCTGCGCACTGGGCGAATCTTTGAACTGATAGCCAAGTATTGGCGCTGACAATATGACCGTGGAAGACGCGGCGCCTTCGGTGACGCGCAACTGGCCGTCGATGCCAAAAAACCCCGTAATGCATCCGCCGACAAGAACGGTCATCATGCCGATGTGAGTGAGTACAAACCCAGCGTGATGCTTTTTAAAGGGCCAGCGCGACAGCATCGCCAGACAAATATTGAGCCAGAGAATCACGGTGAGCGCGAAGAACCAGGACGTTTGATAGATCAGAATCTTGGCGTACTCGGAGTTGTACATACTTTCAAAAATGGTCCCCGTGGCCACTACGCCCACGATGACAAGCATCAGCGGCACCGCCAATTTTACTGAAGATAGGAAGCGCAAATACTTGTTCGTACGGAGGAGCTGCGCAAAGGTATTCATCTGGCAAATCGTCTCATGTAAAACTGCGACGATCTACGTTTTTTACGGTGACGAGTCCCTAATGGTTGGTCGCGCCAGCTCTACGGTGTTTGACCGCCTACCAACCGCCGAACGGAACCCAGCATTCGACGCAGCAGTGCCGAGCGGGTGAAATTCTGAGCTCACCTATTGCGACCAGTCGAGAGGTGCATTGAGTTCAATCGCAGTAACCTTGACTCAACTTTGCAGCATGCTCCGTTCGCAGCGAAGAAGCTGACCGCAGGCCGGGTCATTGGTTTTGGATATTATATGCAATATTTAT
>JAYWAE010000440.1:0-3033 GCA_043782715.1 Pseudobdellovibrionaceae bacterium
GGCCTTGTCGGAGCGCTCGTAGATGGTCTCCCAACCCTGATCTTTTTCATTCTTGAAGGCGATACCGATGGAGATGGTAATGGGAATGGTTTTGCCTTCAAACACGAAGGTGTGACCTTCGATGGTGGCGCGAATCCGTTCACCGATTTCTTCAGCTTGGCGTTGCGGACTGCCCAGGAGCAACAGCGCGAATTCCTCACCGCCGGCGCGGGCAAAAAAGTCGTTACCGCGGATCAGCTTGTCGCGAATCACTTTGGCGATCTCTTGCAAAACAAAATCGCCGGCCGGATGGCCGAACGTATCGTTGACCGTTTTGAACTTATCGATATCAAAGAGCATCAGCGTGAAAGTCACACCCAGCAAATCGGAACGTTTGTAGAGTTCCGGTGCTTTGCTCTGAAGTGCGCCGCGATTGGCAATACCCGTCAGCGCATCCGTGTGACCGCGGTCAAACGACTGCGCCTGCGCCACGGTCTCAATCGAACCGCGCTCCAAAAATTTAAAAATGATATTGCCGACCTTGATTTGATCGTTGTTCTGCAACTTATGCGGCACCAGCGGTTGAATCTGCCGGCCGTTCACCACTGTGCGGTTGGTGCTCTCGAGATCGATGACCGAAACATCGCCACCCGCCATCACCAATTTGGCGTGGAACTTGCTCACGCTCTTGTCATCGACGTAAACGTTGGCTGAGGGCGCGCGGCCGATGATGCGATCCGTGTCCTCAATGGGCCACTGACGGCCGACGCTGCTCGCGGGTCCAACTAATAAAACCAATGACGGTGGCGCTTGCCCCGCCTGCGCCAAACGCAGTTTGAATGTATCACTCTGAAGGACGCTGGTCTTATCGGTGAAGTCTTTTACACCATTGCCATCGTCGTTCGAGTCGTCGCCGTTTTGACCCATCGATATATTATGCTGGAGGTACGGGTTTCATTCAATCCCAGACTCGTTGGAGCTGGGCTGGTTGGAGTTAAAGTTAGAGTCCAGTGGGAGTGGGAGTCCGAGTCGAAATCCGAGCGGGCGTCCCGACTTGAGACTAGGCTATTGCTACGTCCTCTTCGATTCTGTGGTAGCCGTGCCATTCTTTTAGGCGGCCTCTTGGGCGGTCGCCTTCCTCTGGGTATTCGAAGAGGACGTAAATCAATTTTGTGATCTTTCCGAGTGAGGCGATGTCCAGTGATGTGAGATCGGCCCAGGTTCCGGTGTTGAAGTATTCGCGATTTTCGGAGAATTGACGGTATTGATAGACGTGGGAGTGGCCGAAGCAAACCGTGTGCACGCGCTCGTCTTGCAGCACGCGGCGGGCGCTCTCGCTTAAATCCGGGAACACCGCGCTTTCGAGCAACACGCGCACGATGCGCGAGAACGGGAACATGCGCCGCGGGTCGTTGGTGAAGATCGACTTGGTGAAGTAAAAAATCAAAGCGAACATATGGGTGATCGTGAACCAAGTTTCGTTAAATATGGCCCAGCGGATCATTCGGTTGAACGGACGGATCTTGTCGACGTGAGGATACTTGTGTTTGATCTTGAGTACGAACTCGACGAAGAAATGGGAGCCGAACGGCAAATTCAAAATTGGCTCCGCTAGATTTTTCTTGAGAAAAAACTTCCGCGGGTCCAAGCGATTGGCGGCTTCATGCATGTGCCCGTGCTCGATGTGTACGCCCTCAAAGAAATACACCAGGTTTTTGAAGCGAATCACCGTGCCCAGCACCTCGTTCAAATACTCGCGGCAGGCGGTCCACAGCATCGCCTGATCGTGATTGCCGACAACGTAGGTGACCGAGTTGCCCGGCTTGGCGGCGAAGTCTTTGATCGTTTTAAAAAACATCGGGTGGCCGGCCACGATGCGCTTGAGGATATCCATGCAGATCGGCTCGGTGATGACGGTCAAATAATGGCCGTTGTAATCGATTTGCAGAAAATTGAGGATGTCCCCGTTTAAGATCAGCTCGACCTCAAAGTCGGCGTACTTGCCAGTGGTGTAGTAGTGTAAGAATTCAGAAAACTTTTCGTCGAAGTAGAACTCTTCGAGCGAGTTCAGCTGCCCGTTCTCGAGCTGGCGCCCGATCCCAAGGTGAAGGTCGCTGACCACGAGTTTGATGTGCTTCTTCTTGCTCATTAAAAAAATCTCTCACAGCTGAAAATACTAACTCGCTACGAATACGATATTCCTGCTTTTCCGCTTGCCGTAATACATAGCCTGATCCGCCAGCTGAATCAAACCCGAAGCGGTTTGCGCGTGCTCAGGGTACGCGGCCAAGCCGATGCTGATAGTCAGATTCAAGTTTTGTCCTTCGACGCTGAACGTGTGATCTTCCACGGCTTTGCGGATGCGCTCGGCGACTTTCTTGGAATTCTCGGCATTCGAGCTGGCCAACATGATGATAAATTCATCTCCACCATAGCGAAATGCGTAGTCACAGGTCCGCACTTGCGCCCTGAACATCTGACCCAGCTCCACCAGCAGCTTCGAGCCGATCCAGTGGCCGCGGCCATCGTTGACCATTTTGAAAAAATCGATGTCGAGGAAGAGCAAGCTGAATTGCGCGCCGTCGCGGCGAGCGCGCTCGATCTCGTGATCGAGCACCATTGGCAGATAGCGCTGGTTGTAAAGGCCCGTCAGCTCGTCGATGTACGACATATTTTTGGCGTCGAGCATCTGATACGCAAAAGCGATGTACTTGGCGGCGATCGCGAGCTCCGCACGCAATGTCAGTGAAGAAATTCCTTCAAACAATAGCACTCCCAAAAGGGCACCATTGAAAATGACCGGATAGGCGAAGTACTCGCTCGGCGCGAGCGAGAGACACTGCGGAGCCATCTCCTTAGCGGAAGAAGGTACATAGTCGCCCGCGATCTTACGCCAAACATGATACAGATCCCAAAGATCGGCCTCGGGGCGGCTCACCACGTGCTTGCCAATCACATCGGCCGTCGAAAAGGCCCAGCTCCAGCTCTCATTCGTCGATTGGTAAACGCGGGCCAAACCATAAGACGACAACCAGTGCACGGCCTTGGCTTTCG
>JAYWAE010000441.1:0-3033 GCA_043782715.1 Pseudobdellovibrionaceae bacterium
GTGTGCAATCCACTCGTGGTTTATCTTTGAGGATCGCGAACGCGCCGGCATCCACGCGCCAGGCCAGCTTTGCTGAATCGGTCGCCAAATAAAGTTTTGGCAAAAAGGCCGCCGCACAATTCTTATGTACCAAAACCGTTTCGAGTGAATTGCACACGCCCGGACGCTGAACTTTTGCGTTGGCCACGACTTTGACCGCCATCTCCAAGTCCGCGTCCTCGTCGACGTAAGCGTGGCACATGCCCCGGTCATTTTTGATGATCGGCATGCGCGCCGTCTGCTGAACGAAGTCGATCAGCTTTTCGCCACCGCGCGGGACCACGATGTCGATCAAATCTTTGCGCAATAAAAGTTCCGCGACGTGCTCGCGAGCGTAGTCTTCCATGCCGTAAAAGCACTCGACACCGCCGAGACATGACTTCATCAACCTGTAAATCGCGGCCGCCGTGTGGCTCGACTCCGAACCGCCGCGCAACAAGATTGAATTGCCGGCTTTAAAAGCCAGCGAGAAAGCTTCCAGAATCACGTTGGGACGCGATTCAAAAATCATCAGAATCAGACCGAGTGGCGCACGCACCTTTTTCAAGCGCAGACCGTTCGCCAAGGTTTTATCTGAAAGCACCTCCCCGACCGGATCAGGCAAGGCGGCAACTTGCCGTAGACTTTCGCTCATCGCTTGCAACCGCGCGGCATTTAAAGTGAGCCGATCCCGGAAGGCGGTGCTGCTTTGTGCGGGCAATTGCGCGAGATCGTGGCGGTTGGCTTCTAAAATAGGCTCAGCCCCAGCCATAAGTGCAGCGGCCATATCATACAAAACTTTGTTCTTCGCCTCTTTAGGCAAATTGCGCTGGCGGCGCAATCCCTGCCGCAAGATCCGGACTTCTTTCTCGATCTGACTATCCAACGCCACGGCCACCCACTTGCGTACCAATGGCCTGCCCCGCTGCGATGTGCAGGAGATTGCGCGGCAAATCCCCGCGCACCATATGGGTTACGATACCGGAAGCGCCGGCACGCTGCGCGGCGAGAAGCTTCGAATACATTCCGCCGGTACCTTGCGCGGATTTGGCTTTGGGGTGGGCCATTTTCATCTCACGCGCACTTATTTTTTTAACATGCGCGATGCGCGTAGCACTGGGGTGAACGTTTGGATCTTTGTCGTAAAGCCCGTCGACGTCGGTCATGAGTACCAAACGTTTTGCCTGCATCATCACCGCCACCTGACTCGCCAAAGAATCGTTGTCACCAAACTGGATCTCTTCCGTGGCAACAGCATCGTTCTCGTTCAAAATGGGAATGACTTGCCAGCGCAAAAGTTCCTTCAACGTATTCTGCAGATTCAGGCGCCGCGTTTTGTCTTTCATATCGCCGGCCGTCAGCAAGACTTGCGCGCCCAATAAACCCGTCGACTGCAAGGCTAAATTATATTGATCCATGATCATAGGTTGGCCGAGCGCACTGAGGGCCTGTTTTTGCGGCAGAGTTCGCCGTCCACTTTTAAAATCAGTACGCGCCGTGGCCCAAGCAATCGCACCTGACGAAACCCAGATAACTTCGATGCCGTGTTTCTTACGCAGCTCCCTCACCTGCTGCATCCATGTGCGCATCAACAGAGGTCCGCCTTCGCAAACCATTTTGCTACCGACTTTGACTACCCAACGGTGTGATTTGGACATGGCAATAGTTTCACCTAGAGCCCGTCCAAGCGCAAGCCTCACCATGCCGGTGGATCGGTGGCCGGGAAATTGTAGTCTTCCGGTGTAAAGCGCATGGCCGGGCCACCAATTGGCCTAGGACCTCATGATGAGGTGCCGATTTGCGGCGTTGCGTGAAAAATCAACCCGGTATCGCTCATAGAATGCGAAGCCACGTTCATGGAGGAACGAAAATGAAATTCACGAAGCTTATGACTATCGGCATGGCCGCAGTCGCCCTATTTTTTACCACGGCCTGCCCGCGCGATATCGCGAACAAAGTTGCTGAACGCAGCAAATTGACCGATGAGTACAATGAGAAAAGTAGCACGGCCAACTCCCTAGACTCGCAGTTGATGGTACTTGGCGTGGACGTCGACTCCTCACCCACCACATCCAGCAGGACCACTTTCGACTTGAGGTCGCCCGCTGAACGCGAAGACATCCGCACCAAACTCGAAGCATTTATCTCGACCATAGGACGCATGATCGAAATCGCCAATCACGGAAACATGGACAACACGATTTCCGAAAGCGAGAAGTCCAAACTGCAACGCAAACTGGTGTTTGCTCAGGACTATCGCGACATGTTGAATAAGCCCGTGGTCAAGTCGACCGCTTCGGCACCGGCCGCGGGGTAAATGCGACAAGTATCGAAACTGTGGCCTTGAGTCATTTACGAGATGGACTGAACAACAGTTCATTTCAAACCGGGGCGCCTAAACGCAGTGGATTGTGTAGTCGTGGAACCGATAAGTGATGGCCACGTCGCCTTTCCATCCATGAGAACGTAGCATTCTCCGGCGTCCAGCCGGAGAATCGGTTGAAGTAAAACCAAAATTTTGAAAGAGGTGGGGATCGGGAGCAAAGACGAGGTCAGTGCAGCCAAGACAAACAAGAGTTCATTTTTTGTCTTATTTCCCTGTATCCGTTCCCTGTATCCGTTCCCTGTCTCCGTTCCCTGTCTCCGTTCCCTGTCTTAATTCTTTGTCTTAATTCTTTGTCTTAATTCTCTATCTCAAAATTTATTGGCTTTAAGTTTATCCCACCTCGGCTGCGGACGGCCGAGGTGCGCCACTCTCATGGACGGATGATTTACGTGGCCAGGCAGATGGGGCCTTCGAAAACGCAAATTCCTGCACGGCTCTGAACTATTAGTGAGCAGATCCAAAATAACTTCTGCGTGACTTTGAATTCTTAAGAAGCAGATCCAAAGCAACTTCCACGCATCGTCTAATCAAAAAAAAGTTTGGCGCATTTGATTTTATATTTGACAGCAAAATTCAATTCGTAAAGCAGCCGATGATCGACGTTTCGCTCACGCGCACCAAGCTTCGTG
>JAYWAE010000442.1:0-7954 GCA_043782715.1 Pseudobdellovibrionaceae bacterium
AAACTGACTTCGCTGGTCTCTTCGGTCGTGGACAAGGATACTCAGGAGAAGATCGACATCGTCAAATCGCGCCTGATCAAGGAATTCGGTTACGATGACGTCTCGGCCACGGATGTCTTGCACTACGTCGCGAGCATCTTTGCCCGGGGAGATGTGAAAGATAAAAAATAATGGGTATTCGTGAAGATCACAGCCGGTTCCGCGACATCGTGCGGGGCCGGATCAAACAGAACTTCAAGAAATACGTCACGCATGGCGAGATGATCGGCAAGCGTGAGAACGACTACGTTAAAATTCCCATTCCCTCGATCGATGTTCCGCGCTTTAAATACGGACCCAAGCAGTCGGGCGGAGTCGGGCAAGGCCAAGGCCAGGCCGGTGATGCCGTGGACGGCGAACCACAGCCAGGACAGGGGCAGGCCGGGGATACGCCCGGCGAGCACATGCTAGAGGCCGACATCACGCTCGAAGAACTCGCCGATATTTTAGGCGAGGAACTCGAGCTGCCGCGCATTCAGCCCAAGGGGCACAAGAATATCGATTCAAAATTGACCCGCTGGACCGGCCGCGCGCATGTCGGTCCGGATTCTTTGCGCCATTTCAAGGCCTCGTACAAAGAGGCGCTCAAGCGCAGCATCTCGACCGGCACCTATGATCCAGACGACCCGGTTGTCGTCCCGATCCGCCGCGATATGCGCTACCGCTCTTACAAAACTGCAGTCAAACCCCAAGCCAATGCCGTCGTCATCTACATGATGGACGTGTCGGGCTCTATGGGTGACGAGCAAAAGGAAATCGTGCGCCTCGAGAGTTTTTGGATCAACACGTGGCTGCGCCGCAATTACAAAGGCATGGAAACGCGCTTTATCATCCACGACGCTGCGGCCAAAGAGGTCGACGAGAAAACTTTCTTCTCGACCTCCGAGTCGGGTGGAACGCTGATTAGCTCGGCCTACAAGCTGTGCAAAAAAATTATCGACGAAGACTACCCGCTCAACGAGTGGAACGTCTATCCTTTCCATTTCAGTGACGGCGACAACTGGAGCGGCGAGGACACGCGCCTGTGCGTAAAGCTTTTGAAAGAGTATTTTCTCCCGAATGTGAACATGTTCGGTTACGGCCAAGTCGAGAGTAAATACGGCAGCGGGCAATTCTTGAAGGATTTGGAAAAGTCCTTCCCCGAAGACGAACGCTTGATTATTTCACGCATCGAAAACCGCGATAAGATCGTTCAGAGCATTAAAGATTTTTTAGGTAAGGGGAGATAAAGCGTGGCCAATCTGACTGCCGAGCTCGAGCGCGAACGGGTCAAGATTCAAAAGGCCGCCGAGGGCGTCGGGCTCGATTTCTACGAGACGATTTTCGAGCTCGTGACCTATGATCAGCTCAATCAGATCGCCGCTTACGGCGGTTTTCCAGTGAGATATCCACATTGGCGCTTCGGGATGGAATACGAATCGCTTTCGAAATCATACGAATACGGCCTGTCTAAAATTTACGAACTCGTGATCAACAACGACCCCTGCTACGCCTATCTCATGGAAGGCAATGAGCACCTCGACCAGAAGCTGGTGATGGCGCACGTGTTTGGCCACTGCGACTTCTTCAAGAACAACTATTGGTTCTCGCCCACCAACCGCAAGATGATGGACAACATGGCCAACCACGCCACCCGCGTGCGCCGGTACATGGATCGCCATGGCGTCGAGACGGTGGAGAACTTCATCGATTTGTGTCTGAGTCTGGAAAACTTGATTGATCGCTTCGCACCCTACAGCCCAAAGAAGACGCCCCTTCCCCCGGTCGAGCTGAGCGAAGAGGAAGAGGCGCGCCACGTAAGCCCAGCAGGTAAACTCAAAGTGCATCGCGGTTACATGGAGAACTACATCAATCCGCCCGAGTTCGTGCGCGAGCAAGCGGCCCGGCAGCGGGAAGAGAACCAGCGCTCGGCGATTTTCCCGGAGAAACCCGAACGCGACGTCTTGAGCTTTCTCGGCCAGTACGCTCCCCTGAAGCCTTGGCAGCAGGACATTTTGGCAATCGTGCGTGAGGAGTCCTACTACTTCGCCCCTCAAGGCATGACCAAAATTATGAACGAGGGCTGGGCGTCCTACTGGCACTCGAAAATTCTGACTGAAAAGATCATGAACGATTCGGAGATCATCGATTTCGCCGATCGCCACAGTGGCACGATGGCGATGTCGCCGACGAGCTTCAATCCCTATAAAGTCGGCATTGAATTGTTCCGCAATATCGAAGAGCGCTGGAACAAAGGCCAATACGGCAAAGAGTGGGAAGAGTGCCCGGACCTCGCAGCCAAGAAAAATTGGAACCGCAACACGGGCGAAGGCAAAAAGAAAATTTTCGAAGTGCGCAAGCACTACAACGACGTCACCTTCATCGACGAGTTCCTGACCGAGGACTTCTGCGTCGAACACAAAATGTTCGTTTACAAGTTCAACAAGCGCACCGGCCAATACGAAGTCGACACGCGCGATTTTAAATTGATTAAGAAAAAGTTCCTCTTCCAACTCACCAACTTCGGCCAGCCGATCATCAACGTCGTCGACGCGAATCACAACAATCGCGGGGAACTGCTGCTGGCGCACCTTTACGAGGGCGTTGAAATGCAACCGGACTACATGCAGGAGACGATGAAGAACATGTGCACGATCTGGGGCCGCCCGGTCGCGGTCGCGACTGTTCTAGACGGCGACCCGAAAATCGTGAGTTTTGATGGAACAGAGTTCAAGCACCAGAGCTTGGCGAGCTTGCCGGTCGGTGAAGGCAATCCTGAGAAGAAAGACTAGAGTTCGCTCGATTGTTCCTTAAATAAGAACAGCGTAAATAAAGCAAATATGGCCAGATCGGCCGGAGCCGTGTTGAGCTGAGAGAGTCCCAGGTAGATGCCGGCGCGAGCGAGCAGCGAAGTAATCACGGCGAAAGCTAAGGTTGGAATCAATCCCAGCCGGACATACGTAGGCGCCAAACCGATTACCGGCAAAGACGGAACGAGGTACCGCCAATCGTGTGGAAATTCATTCCACTCGAAAAATGGAACCGAAGGTTTGACTAGGCTGGCAATCGGATAAAGATGCGTCTGCCCCAGTGCCTCTAACGCCAAAAAAATGAAAAATACCAAAATATAGGTCAGCCAGACGGGAATATGGCCGCGGCAGCTATCCACAACGCCGATGCCTAAAAATGCAATCATAGGCAAATATCCTGTGCCAGGAATTGCGAGATGGAGATGCCCAGCGGGCGGAACGTCATGAGACCAAAACGATCCCGCGAAAGCGATAACCGCAATGCCCACCGCATACAGGGCCGCCCATTCGACTCCATTGCGCTCGATTTGGACCTGCGGTGGCGGGAGGTACAGGCTCCGGGCTAGGCGCAGGAACGCGAAAAAGAAGAACGCGGTCAGCAGACTCGTCAGCGGCCCCGAAATAAGAAAGTCAAATTTGAAGGCCGCCTGAACCGCCTGATCGATCGAGGTGAAGGTTTCGCTGTCGGTTGTGACCGCGCGATGAATATCGTGCATTTCCCAGAGCGGCAGGAAAATCAACAAAAGAGGCAGTGAGGTTTTGAACAATGGATTGGAAATCTTCATTTCGGACCTCGAATTACCGTTTGGCGAGATGCGATATGACGGGGAAACAAAAGTTCGCGCAATTGGAATCCGTCGCTAGCGTTTGCAAGCACGAAACATAGCGAAATTAATTCAGGTTTGCGGGATTAATTGGGTTTTCGTGACCGGCGGGGGGTGTTTTGCTCAAGGTATCTCGGTAAAAATGCTTTCCGAGCGTGAACTTTGTGGCTATGTCCTACTCGTCTTTATCGCCCGTGGTTGCACCCTGCAACTCATCGATATCGGATTGGTTCTTGGCTTCGACACGGAAGAGCCAGCCATCGCCGTAACAGTCCTCCGTAATGAGCGAAGGGTTTTCGACAACCGCTTCATTGACCTCGATGACGTTGCCCTCGACCGGGCAATACAAGTTCATCGGGCCTTGATCCGTGTCGAGTTCGCCGCAGACTTCGTCAGGGATTACTTCTTCACTCTCGGCAGGAAGGTTCGCGCCGTTGACCTCGGTGAATTCGTCCAGACCGGCATCGTTGATGCCGATCGTGAGGACTCCATCCTCGATCATGATCCATTCGTAACCCATGTAAGTGATTAGGTCTTTCACGCGCGAACTCCCGTATGAGCGCGACGCCGGTTACCCGGCGCCTTTCAAGTGCTTGGCTAAGAATTTCTCCATCGCGCGGTAAAAGTCAAAGCGGTTTTCTTCGTTGTGGAAACCATGGCCTTCATTGTTCTTCACCATGTACTCCACATCGACACCGCGTTTTTTCAAGGCTTCGACCATTTGGTCGGATTCATTCTTATTGACGCGCGGGTCATTGGCGCCTTGAGCGATGAACAACGGCGCTTTGATCTTGTCGGCGTGGAACACCGGCGAAGCCGAAGCGAGCAGGGTCTTGTCTTTCACCGGATCACCCACCATGACGTGCATCATTTCCAAGTAGGGCTTCCAGTAGGGCGGAATCGTCTTCATGAAGGTGAACAAATTGGCCACGCCAACATAGTCGATCGCACATGCGTAAAGATCGGGCGTAAAGGCCGCGCCCGCCAACGTGGTGTAACCGCCGTAAGAAGCGCCGTAGATGCAAATGCGTTTAGCATCCGCGATCTTCTCCTTGGCCAGCCAAGCTGTGCCGTCGGAGACGTCGTTCTGCATCTTTTTGCCCCACTGTTTAAACGAGGCTTCCCAGAATTTGCGCCCGTAGCCGGTCGAGCCGCGGAAATTCATTTTCAATACCGCGTAACCACGGCTGGCGAGGAACTGAGCTTCAGGGCTGAAGCCCCACTCGTCACGCGCCCAAGGACCGCCGTGCGGATTGACGATGACGGGCAAATTCTTGGCTTCGGTTCCGTGCGGGAGTGTTAGATAGCCTTCGACCGTGAGGCCGTCGCGCGTTTTGTAGTGAACGGTGCGGACTTCCGACATCAGATCGGCGGGAAGCCAGGGCGAAACCGCACCCATGTCGATCGCCTTCTTGCTGTCGCGGTCGTAAACAAAATAATTTCCACGCGACCGGTCGCTCAGCGTGCGCACGACCCACTTGCGATCGTCGAGAGACGAATTGCCCATGATCAGCCCCTGGACGCCGAGCTGGGCCTTGAGACCTTCCCACTCGGCTTTCTCTTCCGCATTCAAGAAGATGATCTCGCGCCGATCCGTGACCACGGTTACGCGGTTGATCTCTTTGCGGGCGTAAGACCAATCGGCACCGCTGAGGTCATATTTGTCGTGCGCGTAAATGGTCTTGGTGAGGAACTTGCTCGCGGGCAACGCGGGGTCGATTTCCACCAGTGCGCTCAGATTGCGGCCCAAGTTGCTGACCGCAATTAAATGTTTGTTGTCGGCGGTGAAAGCGGCGGGCACCAGTTCGTTGCGAAAGTCGGTGGTGAAAATCGGCAGCATCGGTTTGCCGGGATATTTTTCGAAATAGAGAACACTCTTGACGCCGTCGGTTGCGATTCCCGCGCGCACTTTGCCTTCGTGATCCGCGAGCCAGCCGGTGATCTTGTTTTTGTTTTCAGCCACCAGCTGCGAAGCGCCGGTCTCGACATTGATGCGATAGACGTCAAAGACCTCTTTGTCGCGCCGGTTGTTGGTCACCAAGATGTCGGTCGGCGAACTCTCCTCAAGCAAGTCGAGGATTTCAGTGCGCGATCCGGGGAAGGGCGCCAGATCTTTCACCGCGCCGGTTTTAATGTTAGCCGAGAAGATGTGGAAGTTTTCATCGCCGCCCACATCTTTGCTGAACACGATGGTATCGGCGTTCTTCCATTGGGCATCGCCGATATCGCGGTCTTCAACCGACGTCAGCTGTTTGGCTGCGGAGGGATCGGCGACGGGAATGATGAAGACGTTCATGCGATTCTTCCACGACTTCAGCGCCAGTACGTTTCCGCCGTCGGGCGAAACGCGCACGGCTGCGAGGGTCGGGTTTTTGAAGAACTGCTCGACCGGAATTTGCGCGGCCGAAGTGTAGGCCGCGGGGGCCGAAGTATTTTCAGCCGTCGCGGGAGCGGTCGGAGTTTGTGCGCAATGTACTAGAAATAGAGACGAAACCAGCAATGTAATTCTTTGGATCATGAAATCCTCCTGAAAAAACAAAAGGGGCCGCTTTGGCCCCTTTTGTAGTTCTAATGGCTCAAAAGAGCCCGGAGAATAACGGCTAGAGATCGTAATACAAGTAAAACTCGTACGGCGACGGTCTTTGCTGCATCGGAATAATCTCACGCTCGTATTTGTATTCGAGCCACGTCTGCAGAAAGTCCTCGGTGAACACGTCTCCGCGCAGCAAGAATTCGTGATTGCGGCGCATGTTGTCCAACGCTTCGTCGAGGGTCTTCGGTACCGACGGAACCTTTTTGGCTTCTTCAGGCGGCAGTCCGTAAATGTCCTTGTCAAGCGGATCGCCAGGGTGGATTTTGCTCATCACGCCGTCGATTCCGGCCATCAGCATGGCAGCAAAAGCGAGGTACGGATTGGCGCTCGGATCGGGCGTGCGGAACTCGATGCGTTTCGCTTTCGGCGAGCTGCCAGAGTTCGGGATTCGCATTGCCGCCGAACGATTGCGGTAGCTATAGGCCAAACGCACCGGCGCTTCAAACCCCGGCACCAGGCGCTTGTAAGAATTGGTCGACGGATTGGTGAGCGCGCACATGGCAGGAGCGTGTTTCAAAATGCCGCCGATGTAGTGCAGAGCCATATCGCTCAAGCCCGCGTAGCGGTCCCCGGCAAAGAGCGGCTCGCCTTTTTTCCACAACGACATGTGGCAGTGCATGCCGGAACCGTTGTCGCCGAAGATCGGCTTCGGCATGAACGTCGCGGTTTTACCGTGGCGGCGGGCCACGTTTTTAACCACATACTTAAACCACATTAATTTATCTGCGACGTCCACCATCGTGTCGAAGCGGAAGTTGATTTCGCCTTGGGCCGAGCCGACTTCGTGATGTTGGCGTTCGACTTCGATGCCGAGCTTTTCCAGCTCCAAGCAGATCTCGGTGCGGATGTCGTGATGAGTGTCCGAGGGAAGCGCCGGGAAGTAGCCTTCTTTATGGCGCGGTTTGTAGCCGAGGTTGCGGCCGTCTTCGTCGCGGCCGGAATTCCACGTCGCTTCGTCCGAGTTGACCTGATAAAAGCCGCTGTTCGAGTTTTGTTCGTAGCTGACGTCGTCGAAAATGAAAAATTCAGCTTCCGGCCCGAAGTAGGCGGTGTCGGCGATGCCGGTCGACTTGAGGAAAGCGACGGCTTTCTTCGCGATTTGGCGTGGGTCGCGGTCGTAGGGCTCGTGCGTATCGGGTTGCACGACGTCACAAATCAGCGACAGCGTCGGCACTTCCATGAACGGGTCGATCTTGGCCGTCTTCGGGTCGGGGAGCACGGTCATATCGGATTCGTTGATCGCGCGCCAGCCGCGGATCGAGCTGCCATCGAAGTTCAATCCTTCTTCAAAAACGGCGGGCTTCAGTTCGCTCAAAGGAATGGAAAAATGCTGCCACATGCCCGGTAGGTCGATGAACTTCAAGTCCACCATCTTCGCTCCGCGCTCTTTTGCCCACGCTATAACCTCTTCTGGTTTCATACGGTTTTTCTCCTTGTGGTTTGGGGTTGGGAATAGAATTTAAATCGCATTTTCATCCCGCTCGCCGGTGCGGATGCGCAGGGCACTCTCGACCGGAATAACGAAGACCTTTCCGTCTCCGATTTTGCCAGTGGCGGCCGCTTTTTGAATCGCGGCCATGGCGGGTTCAACCAGTTCGTCGGCGAGTACGGCCTCGATCTTCACTTTGGGTAGAAAATCGACCACGTACTCGGCGCCTTTGTAGATTTCAGTGCGGCCCTTTTGCCAGCCAAAGCCGCGGATCTCCGAC
>JAYWAE010000443.1:0-3014 GCA_043782715.1 Pseudobdellovibrionaceae bacterium
CTCATGAACGAACTCGTCGACTTCGGCTATTAGAAAATCCCGCGCCGAAGACCAGATTTTGCAAGACCGTCAGTTGGACCAGAAACCCGGCAGAATTGGGGCCAAACTCCCACTCTCCCGCCAACCGAAAGGAAATATTCCACGTGAAACTCATTTTGATGTTTGCAGCACTTGCGCATTTCCAACTGCATGCTGCGCCGACGCCCGATGCGGACATGAATCAGGTGCTAAACGAACTCGCAGCCAAAAATGGTAACCCAATTGAATCTTTGAGCCCGGTTGAGGCCCGTAAGCAACCTACTCCTGCCGATGCAGTAAAAACTTTGATGCAGAAGGAGAAAAAGACGAAGCAGCCCGAAATCGCAGGCACGAAAGATATTCAGATAGACGGAGCAGATGGGAAAATCGCGGCGCGAGTTTATACGCCTAAAGGCAAGGGCCCCTTCCCCGTGGTCGTTTATTTTCACGGCGGCGGCTTTGTTATCGCAGACAATGATGTCTACGACGCCACCCCCAGATCTCTAACCGAGCAAACAAACGCGGTCTTTGTCTCCGTTGAGTACCGCAAAGGCCCGGAACATAAATTCCCGGCTGCGCACAACGACGCGTATGCGGCTTACAAATGGGTTTTACAGAATGCAGCAGCAATCGGAGGCGATGCAAAGCGAATCGCGGTCGCGGGTGAAAGTGCGGGCGGAAATCTTGCACTTAATGTGTCCATCCGCGCGCGCGACGAAAAGGTGCAAATGCCGGTGTATCAACTTTTGGTTTACCCTGTCGCAGGCTCCGACATGAATACCGAGTCCTATAAAGTCAATGCACAGGCAAAACCACTAAGTAAGCCGATGATGATGTGGTTTGTTAAAAACTATCTGGCGTCCCCCGATCAAGCAAAGGATCCACGAATCAATTTGGTCGCCGCCAATTTAAAAGGCCTCCCGTCAACCACCGTGATCACGGCCGAAATTGATCCGCTCATGTCTGAAGGCAAATTGCTTTCCGAAAGGTTATCGGCTGCCGGTGTGCAAGTGGATTACCAAAACTACAAGGGCGCTACCCACGAATTTTTTGGGATGGCGGCGGTCGTTGAGGATGCGAAGGATGCACAGGCCGTGGCGGCTTCGGATCTTAAAAAGTCATTTAAGCAATAAGTCAGATTTTTTTAGTCCGGTGGAATTTCACAGCCGCTGGACTAAAATCACACACGGGCGATTGAAAAACGTTCAGCTATAAAAATACGTTCACTTTCGCCCCGATTTTTGAAGACGGCCTAATCTGCCTCGCCATGTACCCCTCCTCCCACGTCTAATTTCAATAGGCCTTGGCGCATCTTGTGCTTGTTCTATCCAAGCATGCCTAAACAAATTAAGGAGATCAGATGAAATCATTGAAGCTGAGCGCATTGGCGCTAGCCCTAGGCCTTTCTGCTTGCTCGAGCGGAGTCAAACGCGCGGACATACCTTCCACCGCCAATCCGAGCGACGAAGTCGCACGCCTGGAGAGCGACATCGGCGCGGGGCTCAGCGCCCAATACGACGTCCTTGCACCCGACGAATTTGCCCGCAGTCAAAAGTACCTGAGCGAAGCCAAGTCCGATATGGCCAGCAATAGTGGACAAAGAGAAGTGCTCGAAGACGTTTCCTATGGACAAGGCTTCTTGATCCAAGCCCGTGACAAGGCGGCGACTCGCGCTACCCAGATTCCCGGTTTACTCGAAGCGCGGCAAAAAGCGTTAACTGCCGGTGCCCGAGATTTTCCACCGACCCGCCAAGAACTCGGCAAACTAGACGATCGCATGCGCGGTCATGCTGGAAATTTTGAAAAAATAGATGCCGACAAATTCTCGACCTTACAAAACCAGTATCTGGACCTCGAGTTATCGGCCGTGAAAAACACTCAGCTTGGCAAAGCGCAAGCGCAAGTGACCGGAGCACATAAGGCGAGTAACTTCGCGCCGAAATCGCTCAAGAAAGCCGAACTGGATTTGAAGAACGCAGAAAATATGATTGCGGCCAATCGCAATTCTCCTGAGACTTTCTCCAAAGCCGTGAGCGATGCCAATCAGAGTGCCGGCTTCTTGACCGCTATTCTTGCGGCAACCCAGAACGGGAAAGTCGATGAGAAGACGGCCACCGATCTCGTCAACCAGCAGCGCCGCATTTCGGGCTTGCAAGGCGAGCTGCAACAAGCGAACTCCAACGCTTCGCAGATGGGCGAGACATTGGCTAAGCAAGGGAAACAGCTCAGCGACAACGCCCGGACGATCAATTTGCAAAAATCACTGGAGCATGCGCGCCAGGAATTTAGCAAAGACGAAGCCGACGTGTTCCAGCAAGGCGACAAACTCTTGATCCGGCTGAAAAACATGAATTTCACTTCCGGTGGATCGGACCTGCCGTCTGACTCGCTTGCAGTTCTCGCAAAAGTCAAAGACGTGGCGCAAGAGTTGGGCCCAAAATCCATCGTCGTCGAGGGACACACCGATTCGGTAGGTGGAAAAGCGATCAATCAAAAGATTTCGCAGACTCGCGCCTCCACTGTCGCCAAGTATTTGAACACCAATGGCATCGAGGAATCGGCGACGCAATCGGTAGGCTACGGATTTTCGAAACCGATCGCTTCCAATAAGTCCGCTGCCGGCCGCGCGCAGAACCGCCGTGTCGACATTGTGATCACGCCCGGAGCTTCCAATGCACCGGCTTCCGGGAATTCGAACTACTAGCACTTGACCTAGTGATTGAAAAAAGCCCGCGTCCACGCGGGCTTTTTTTCGCGATGAAGCACACCGGTTTGAGGCGGGCATGGTCATACCAACCGAAATATGAAGCGAATCGGTTAGCGCACGCGCCTAATGCCAATTCGCGAAACGCCGAACGTGAGCGCTGGGAATGCCTCATCTTGCGCACATAACTGCACAAACGGCCAAAACAGCAGATCAGGCAAATACAATTCTGCGAGGAAAAAAACCCCGTGCGCTCCGGCGAAATGCAATAAACGGCTGCGAGACTCGGCAC
>JAYWAE010000444.1:0-3006 GCA_043782715.1 Pseudobdellovibrionaceae bacterium
GGGGGTACGGTCGGAGCAGGCGTCTTAGGCTTATTGGCGGCGGCTTCGGCGCGTTTTTTGCGTTCATCCTGCGCCTGGTTGTAAAGGTCGATATAGACATCGTGATAGTTGAACGCCATGTTGATGTCGCGTTCCATAATGCGCAGGGCATCGCGCACGGTGGAGTTCTTGTCGATCTCGCCTTGAACTTTGGTCTTGGTTTTCAAAGCACGCTGGATGGCTTCGACAGTGAACAGCGAAATAAAAGAGAGAATCACCATCGCGATAATAACTTCAATCAAAGTGAAGCCGTTTGATCTGCGCATCATCGGGTAGGTGGTGTGGGTTTAGGGGGTGGCGCGGGATCAGGTGATGGTGCTGCACCGCCGGCGCCAGCCGGCAGACCGCCGAAGTCTTTGTCATAGTTGATGATGTATTGCACCGCCGAGAATTCGACTTCCTTACCCTTGGGGCTTTTAAAAAAAATCGAAACTTTGACCTCTTTGATCGTCTGGTTCAGGTACTCAGTCATTTGCTTGATCATGGAGAGCAGTGTTTCGTCGGCGCCGCCCTCTTGGCTGGTGAGTAGCGGGGAGAGATCGGGGAATTTCAAATCTTTGGCCTTCATCGTCCAACGGTATTGCTTGTAGTCGGCGCCGAAGTCTCCGGCGTCGTCCTCAGGGATTTCGCTCGTCTGTTTGTTTTTGTATTTGGCTTCCGTCTCGAGCATCTTGCGTTCGAGCAATGTCGCGACGTCATTGTACATTCCAGATTTTCGGATGCGCATGAAGTTGCCTGACCAGGCCGAAGCCAGTACCACGATTCCGCCCGCGAGAATGAACAGCGCAATCAAAACTTCGATCAGAGTAAAGCCGCCCTGGCGGCGCCCGCGGCGGATCATTGCGATTTGATCTCCTGCAGTGAAATGGGTTTGGAAATGACTTCGGATTTGCCCGTCAAAGGGTGAATCGAAATCGTCCACTCCTGCGTTTTTTCTCCCTTGATGTGCACGGCGGCCTCGTCGACCAAACCTTGCGGCATAAAGTGAATAAAGGCTTTGCCTTGCGTGACTGGATTCTTGGCCCGCGCCAGTTCGACTTTGTCGAACTTCATCCCAGGTGGCAGTTCGCGCGGTTGTTTCAAAATCGATTTGTCGACTTCAAAGCCCTTGGGATCGGCTTTCTTTTCAGGATCGGTCTCTTTAGCTCGCTCCAAAGCGACTTCTTCTTCGTTTGGCTTCATGACCGTCGCGCCATTCGCTTTTTCCACCCACATCAATTGGGCCCTGGGGATATTGGGATCCAGCCCCTCCAGGTCGATGACGAGGCGGTAGACCGCGCCGTTAAGTTTGGCGCGTGTGTGCAGTTCGCGAGTGAGTACGGTGAATTCGCGCAGAAACCGTTTGGTCTGCGAGTTGCGGTTGTTCATGTAGGGCATCGAGAGGGCAATCACTGCCCCCATGATGACCAACACCACCATCAATTCAATGAGTGTGAAGCCTTTTTCATTCGGCTTTAACGGAATCCATTCCATCGAAGAAAGGATAGCACTAAGCCGGGCGCAGGCAAATTACTGTTCGGAGGAAATATCGGCCGCGTCGCCGGTGCCGCCTTCGCGCTTGTCCGAGCCAAGGCTACGAAGGATGTAGTTGTTGCCTGTGGACTCGTAGGTGAAGTCGCCGCCCCAGGGGTCTTTGTTGACCTTTTTAAGGTAAGGGTCTGGACCCCAGTTGGTGCAGCTGGAAGGCGCCGTCAACAGAGCGTTTAAACCTTCTTCAGTCGTAGGATACTGATTGCAATCCGTGAAGTACATGTCGAGGGCCTTGCCGTACTCGGAGATTTGAATCTTGGCCTGTTTGACTTTGGCTTTCTTCAAATTGCCCATAACGGTATTGGCAAGAATTGTGATTAGACCGCCGAGGATCGCCATCACAATCATGATCTCGATCAGCGTCATACCTTTTTGGTTGGCAGTGAATCGGGGTGGTAGAACGCGCAGGCGGAGTAAGTTGGTCAATTTCATTCGCAGCTCCTCGGGCTTAGATGCAAAACGGATTTTTAAACTATCCACCCAGGTTCGACAATTGAAACATGGGCACCATGATGGAGAAAACGATGATGCCGATAACGCAACCCATCACGACGATCATGATCGGCTCCAGCAATGCGGTGAGGCCGCTGATTTGTGTTTTAACCTGAAAATCATACGAGTCGCTCACTTGTAATAGCATATTTTCCAACTCGCCGGTCTTCTCACCGATGCTGATCATGTGAATCACGATGGGTGGAAACTGGCCGGATTTTTTCAGCGGACCCGCGATCGATTCACCCTCGCTGATATTTAACCGGCCCAAGTCGATGGCTTCGGCGATCACTTCATTGGACACGACATTGCGCACGATTCCCATGGCGGAAAGCATCGGTACGCCGCCGGTGAGCAGGGTCGCCAGCGTACGTGTGAAGCGTGAAACCGCGACCACGCGGCCGAGTTTGCCGACGATCGGGATCTGCAAAAAGATCCGATCCCATTGGGCACGGCCTTTCTCCGTACTTTTCCAATTGAGAAAGAGAAGTGTGGAACCAACCGCGCCGCCGATCAGGACCAGCCAGTAGTTCACCAGAAATCCCGAGATATCGATGATGATCACAGTGTACCAAGGCAGCTTCAACTCAGGCGCTGAATCGAACACCGCCACCATCTGCGGGATCACGTACACGAATAAACCACCGAGCATGATCATGGTCACGGTCAGCATCAGCACGGGGTAGAGCATGGCGGCTTTGATTTTGGCGTTGAGCTCGGTTTCGGATTCTTTGAATTCAGCAAGCCGGATCAAAATGACGTCGAGCGTACCCGAGGCTTCACCGGCTTCGCACATGCTGATGTACATCTTGTCAAAGATGCGCGGATACTTGCCCAGAGCCTTGTTGAGCGAGCCCCCTTCGTTCACCGCGTTCTTCACGTCCGAGACGACCTCGGAGAGAAATTCGTTTTCGATCTGTTCGGCAACGGCGCCGAGCGAGTCGA